>CAZLOC010000703.1:0-1943 GCA_964560935.1 uncultured Anaerolineaceae bacterium
GTTCCCAGCCCGAACCGTCTGGGCAAATCCCAGCATCACGAAAGCCCCCCAAACCGCCGCATACCAGGCCGGTACATACCCTTGCCCGATGGCCCTGGCTACCAGATAACAGCCGAATGGGATCAACAGCAAAACAGAGGTGATGACACCCGGTGAATATCCCCTGAAATAGAACGACCAATACACGTGCTGGAGAGCGTTCTGGATCATGATGGCGAGCGCCGGTAAAAATACCCATGCGGCCAGGCCTGGATCGCCCGGTAGTGTGACGACAGCGCACCAGATCAGGCCCACCAGGCTGACGAACCCAATCCACATGCGCGCGCTCCTGTCTGTGGCGGCGGGCGACAGGCCTGCGAAGTGCTGGTGCTCGAATCGATCGATATTCCATTCTTCCAATTCATGCAGAACAAAAACGAAGTAGAAGATCCACAGCATAGTCAGGAAGCTGATCTGTTCGAGGGCGGTCACAATAGTACTCATTTTCATCGAATCCTTTCCAGTAGTCTGGGCCAAACGTTCCGGCCCGGGGGCGAATGGCTTGCGGGAATGGTCCCAAAGCCTGTCCCATGGTAGCAGACCAAGGGAAAGAAAGCATTAACCCAGGTTAATTTTTCTTCGGATTCGGGATAGTGCAACGCTGGTGACGCCTAAGTAAGAGGCAATATGATACTGGGGAACGCGATCCGCCAGGCCGGGAAATTCCGTCAAGAACCGGCGGTAGCGGGTCTCCAGGGAATCAAGCAGCAACTCTTTTTCGCGCGCTTCCTTGACCAGGGCCAGGTTTTCAGCATTCCTGCGGCCAAGCCGCTCCCAGCACGGATGCCGCTCGTAGAGTTCACGCAGCAAGCGGTTTGGCAGTACGATCGTATTTGTCTTTTCCAGAGCCTGGATGAAGTATCCACACGGCGCCCCCAGAACGAGCGAATGGAAAGACCCGGCAAAACCATTCTCCATGACAAAGTTCTTGTTGAACTCCTTCCCAGCCTCGGTGGAATAGAAGAACCGGACCAGTCCTGCGATGATAAAGTAAAAATTGTCAGCAATCTCGCCAGCGCTGACCAGATACTCGTTTTTTTCGAACCCGCGTTCCACGAGATGGGGAGCAACATACTCCCATTCAGCTTGCGGAATGGAAACCTGGCTGGGAACGGAACGCCTGAACCTTTCGAGGTTTTCGGGGCTGGTTATACGGTTCACTTCTCGCCCAAGCGCTTGTCCGCTGCCGCCAACTCGACCGTTTCCCGGATGCGTTTCCGGCGTGTCTCGTCCCTCTTTGCACTCCATATCCAATGTAAGAACTGCTTTTTCTGCGAGGCGGGCAACTTTTCGAAATTGGCCCGCGCAGCTGGGTTCCCTTCCAGCGCCCTTTTTAGATCGTCCGGCAGGCTGGAGGTGTCCTCGCGGGCGATGGCTGCCTCCCATTCCCCGTTTTCCTGCGCTTCCCTGACCTTCGCCATCCCTGCATCGGTCATTTTGCCCAGTGCGATCAACCCCTCCACCCGTTTCTGGTTCGACACAGACCAGATGCTGCCGCGTTTCCTGGGCGAAAAGCGCAAATAATAGAACTCGCCTGTGGCGCTTTTCATCGCGCCATCGATCCAACCGAAGCAAAGCGCCTCTTCCACCGCTTCCGCGTAAAACACGCCGGGGTCCGTTATATGATTCTTTTTGATCACCAGCCAGGCTTCTTTATACATGGCATGTTGTCCCTGCAACCAGGCCCGCCATGCATCCCTGTTTCGAAAGCGTAAGGGATGGTCCGGGAGCTTCATGTCAGTCGATCCTTCCTTCCCTTATTCCGCAGCCTGCTCGAAGACCTCCCGAATGGCATCGATCACCACCTCGGGCTTATCCAGTTGAATGAAATGTCCGCTCCCCTCGACGACAATCCGTTTACCGCGGGTGGAGAGCGCAGCCAGTTCGTTGTGATTTTCATTGTT
>CAZLOC010000704.1:0-1941 GCA_964560935.1 uncultured Anaerolineaceae bacterium
GGCCGACGAATGGATTCCCATCCGCCCCGGTACCGACGCCGCCATGCTAACCGCCATGGCCTACGTCATGCTCAGCGAGGGGCTGGTGGACGCTCGTTTTATCAACGAATACTGCCTGGGCTGGGACGCCGCGCACATGCCCCCCGGCGCAGAATCCGCCGAAAGTTACAGCGACTACCTGCTCGGCGTCCGCGACGGAATCCCCAAATCCCCCGGTTGGGCCGAAGCCATCACCGCCGTGCCTGCTGAGACGATCGCGCGCATCGCCCGCGAGTATGCGACCATCAAGCCCGCCGTGCTCTACCAGGGCTACGGGATGCAGCGCCGCGCCTATGGCGAACAGGTGGTGCGCGCCGGATGTGTGCTGGCAGCGATCACCGGTAATTTTGGGATATCGGGCGGCTGGGCCAGTGGATTGGGATTACAAGCCCCGGATGGCGGCGGTTTGTGGACCGTTTTCCCGACTGGGGGTAATCCCGTCAAAGCGGCCATCCCGGTCTTTCTGTGGAGCGAAGCCTGCCTGCGGGGAAAAGAGAAAGTCCCGTCGTCTGGTGACGGGATGACCCAGGCTGATGGCCTCACCGGCGTCCCCCGCCTCGAAAGCGACATCAAGCTGATCTATGCGGTCGCCAGCAACTGCTTGATCAACCAGCATGCCAACGTCAACCGCTCCGCCGAAATCCTGCGTGACGAATCCAAAGTTGAGTTTCTCGTCGTCCAGGACAACTTCCTGACCCCCACCGCGCGCTTTGCGGATATCGTCCTGCCCGCCTGCACCCAATTCGAAACCTGGGGCGTGGAAGACGGCTGGAAGTATAGCGACGAGGTCATCCTGCAGCCCAAACTGGTCGAACCGCCCGGCGAATGCAAATCCGACTACCGCATCTGCGCCGACATCGCCGCCCGATTGGGCATCGGCGAAGCTTACACCGAAGGACGCGACGAAAAAGCCTGGGTGGAGTATTGTCTCGACGTTTTCCGGTCTTCCCGTTTTCCCGATTTACCGTCTCTCGACGAATTCATCGAAAAGAATCTCGGTGCCTGGAGCAATCCCGTTACGAAACCGGCGATTGCCTTCGAAGACTTCCGCCATGACCCGCAGAAATATCCGCTTAATACGCCCAGTGGCAAGATCGAGATTTTCTCGAAGCAGTTATACGACCTGAACAACCCTGAAGAGATTCCGCCCATCCCGAAGTATATCCAGGAATGGGAGAGTCCCTTTGGGGCTGAGCGGAGCGCAGCGCAGTCGAAGCCCGCAGATGAGCTAAGTAATAGCACCACACGCCCTTCGACTACGCCGCCAAAAAACGGCGGCTCCGCTCAGGGACGATATCCTTTGCAAGCTATCGGCCACCACAGCCTCGCCCGCGTCCACTCCACCCACGACAACAACGACTGGCTGGGCGAAGCCTTCCCGCAGCGCGTCTTCATCAACCCGCTCGACGCCGCCGGGCGTGGAATCCAAGACGGCGACCTGGTTCGCGTCTGGAACGAGCGCGGCGAACTGGTCATCCCCGCCCGCGTTACCCCGCGCATCCTGCCCGGCGTGGTGGACATCCCCCAGGGTGCATGGTGGAGTCCTAACGAAAACGGCCTGGACTTCGGAGGCTGCATCAATGTGCTGACCTCCGAACGCTGGACGCCATTCGCCTTCGGTACCGCGAAAGCCCAGCGCCAGGATCCGGTAGAAGGTCTTGCGCCAGCCGGTGGAACGGTCACGCGCCATCGCCAGGTCGGGGATGAGCGGCAGGAACAGGTACATCGTACTGCCCAGCACATAGGTGGTGATCGCCAGCAAGTCCCACATCAACGGCGAGTGGAAGTTGGGCCACAACTGCCGTTCATTAGGGATTGGGAACATCCAATACGCCAGCCAGACGCGACCGAGATGCATGAAGATGCTGGCTCCAGCCTGGATCAGGCCGAAGGTGGTCATCA
>CAZLOC010000705.1:0-1928 GCA_964560935.1 uncultured Anaerolineaceae bacterium
GCAACTGCTATACTTTTTGTATCCTACGGTAAGATCGGATTATGAAACTGCACACCACACGTCACCTTCAATACCAAAATATTGAACATTATCCTCAGAGCCCCTCCCTGGATCTACGTCAACACCTGGACGCCAGGCAAGAAGAACTGCGCCAGTACATCCAGAAGTTTAAAGGTAACCCCGCATTAAAAGCCGAAGAGAATGCGTGGCTGGCGCGTTCCTACCCGGTGTTGGCCGTTCTCGCCCCGGTCATGTCGACAAACGAGGACAAGATCGAGTTCCCGGGCGATCCGATGATCCTGTATTCGGCTTTGAGTCACACCATCGACCAGGTCGTACAGGCTCGCCAACAAGGTCTTAGTTCCCATTCATCCTATAATGATTTGTGCCCACAGTGGGGATATTTGCCATCCGATGAATATCGCCAAAGCGTGGACGATAACGGCATTCGCCAGTATGATGCTCCCCTGCTGAACACCGACCAGACCGTCTTCGACCCGCGCATTTGGAATGACGCTGTCAAGGATTACTTCATCAACGTGGTGCTTAAAAACGTGCGCCCCAAAGTGGTGCTCATCAGCGCTGTTTCTCCCGCGCATCGCTATGCCATCGATATCGCCCGTACCGTGCGTGAACACTTGCCCGGTTGCGTCATCATCCTTGGCGGGCGGCATGCCGATGAAACCATCAAAATCGACCCCGAAACTCAGGAATTGACCCTACAACCCAGCAGCACGCTCAGCAAAATCGCAGATGGAGGCATTGAGCCAGTTGTGGACTTCATCATCGCCGGGGAAGGTTATTACGCGCTCGATGTTCTAATGAAGGCCATTTCGCTGGCAATGGACATTCCTACCAAGACAGTCAGTGTTACTTCGATAATGAACGTGTTGTCAGACTGCTCGCCTCTTCTCGGACCCATACCTGGTCAGGCGTTAATAGCCGCTCCCACCCCCGACACGATCCATTACTGGCCCCTTACGGGATATAAGCTCAACTTGAGCACCTTGCCATCCCCGTACAAGGCCTTCGCCATCCGTGCCCGCTTCCCTATCTTCGAAACAGAAGGACGCATCTCGCGGACGGCACATTTCATGGTATCCAACGCCTGTCCATATCATTGCATGTATTGCTCAGAGGGCGTCACGGTAGTCGGTGACTTTAAAACCCTTGGCGACTCCAACCTCGACCTGGCGCTTGAACGCATGGTCGAATATGCCCAATACGGCGCTGAGGCCCTCTTCTTCGATGATTCCATCTTCTGGGGCGGGAACGTTGGCCTGATGATCAACTTTTGCCGCACATGGATCAAATTGCGCGAAGAGGCGGCCTGGGAGAACACCCCCGAGATTACTCTATTCGGCAGGACAGTGGACCGGCGCAAACTGTTGAACCTGGAATGGGGCGCACAACTCACGGTGGATTTCCTCGCTTCACGCCGGCCTGAGGTAGCCATGATCATCCTGGATACCATGCGCCAGGCAGGCTGTACTTACCTTTATATTGGTATCGAGAGTATGTCTGAAACAGTCATCCAGCATGTCCACAAAAATGTCAACCGCAAACAGCCTTGGGGCGGGCGTGTACGCATGGCCCTGGGCCTGGCGCGCCAGGCGGGCATCCGTGTAGGCTCATCCATCCTGTTCGGGCTGGATGGGGAGACACAAGATACTATCGAAGAGACGATTGACAAAGTCGAGGAGTTGCTGGCAGAAGACCTGATCGCGATTGCCAGTCCAAATATTCTGACATACCACCCCAATACCGAAGTCACCCACTTGCATCAAAAAGAAACAGAATTGGATTATCACTCCGTGAACCTCGAAAATCGACCGCCTTATACCTATTTCGAGGAAGCCTTCCCGGCTGTTGTTACAAAGAATTTGAGTGAGGAACAAATCTGGCACATCCATGAGCAAACGCGCGAA
>CAZLOC010000706.1:0-1924 GCA_964560935.1 uncultured Anaerolineaceae bacterium
GAGGCCCTGGGCGCGCTGTTCACGCTGGAAATGGACCTGCTGGCCGAACGCACGGACATCCAGTTCGCGCAGATCGTCGGCCAGAACGTCACGGTCCGCCTGGACCTGCCCGACAACAAGACGCGGTACTTCAACGGGTACGTGAGCCGCTTCGCCCTGGCGCTGGCTATCGCCGCCGTCCTGGTGTACCAGATATCGCAGATCCTGATGGTGTACTTCAATCATACTGAACAACTCCAAAAATACATGTGGATCGTTATCGTGGCCGCAGCGGCGAACATCGTATTGAACATTTTCGCGGTCTGGATGATTGGGATCATCGGCGCTGCAGTTGTGAGCCTGGTTGTATACGAGGCCATGGTCATCGTCGGAGTTCGCCTTGCTCGGCAGGCGGGCGTGGTTCTCGTTGCGCTGGGACGATTGCACTTGCCGCTGCTTATGTTCGGTGTTTATCTTGGATTGATCTACAAGGCCGACTCGCTGGGACTGGCATCTGCTTCGGCCATCGGCGTAAAAGCCTTGCTTTGGATCGTCTATGTCATTATTGCTCTTCTGGTGTCAGCCGAATTGCGCGGCCTGATCGCCGACGTGGGTCAAAAGATTCGTGTGTTCATCGCTTCATGATGAGTTATTTTCCGCCGCTCGAACTGCCAGGAGCACGAGGCGATGTTTGATACGCGACTTGCGTGGTCAGGCCGGTGTTAATTTCAGCAAGGAAAAGGATGTTTGCTCCTGAGCCGAGGCCGTGGTACGTCAAACACTCGTCGGTGCATGGGTTGTCCAAAACTGAGCAATGATCTTATGGGAGGTAGCATGACATCCAGTTCTCCAGCATGGCTGTTGGACTTTCGTTCTGACGTGTATTCGCAGAGCGGTGAGGATGGGGTGATCAGCAAGATACTGGAAATGTTGCCAACCCGTGACATGTGGTGTACCGAATTTGGCGCATGGGACGGAATACACCTGAGCAACGTGCGCAACCTTATCGAAAACCACGGGTATTCAGCCGTAATGATCGAAGGCGATGCCGGCAAGTTCCGGGAACTGCAACATAACTACGCCGCCAGAAAGGAGGTAATTCCGCTTAATGCATTCGTCGGTTTTCAAGCATCAGACGGGCTTGACAGCATTCTCGCGAGCACTCCGATTCCGTTCGAGTTTGATTTTCTCAGTATTGACATCGATGGAAACGATTACCATGTGTGGAATGCGACGCAAAAGTATCGTCCGAAGATTGTCTGCATCGAATTCAATCCAACGATTCATACAGACGTGGACTTCGTCCAGCCAGCAGACGTCAAGCTGAATCAGGGCGCATCGCTATCGGCGTTGACCCGACTCGGCAAGGAAAAGGGCTACGAGCTGATTTGCGTGCTCCCGTTCAACGCCATCTTTGCGCGCGCCGACTATTTTGGCCTGTTCGGGATTCAGGACAACAGCCCCTACACGCTGCGCAAAGATGTGCGGCACGTTACATACATTTTTAGCGGAAGCGACGGACACGTATTTTTGCGCGGTGGCGCCATATTGCCCTGGCACGGCATCACCCTGAAAGAGTCAAGAATTCAACCCTTGCCAAAGTTCCTGCGCTACTTTCCGGGGAATTACGGGGTATTGCAAAAACTGTTGTTTAAGCTGTTTCGTCGACTTGTTTCCTGACGGGCGGCGACTGAGAGGCGGCATGCAGAAAACAGCAGGCAGCAGCGTTCCCTCTGTACTGGTCTCCGATTGATCGGAATCGAATTGCAACTCCCGAAAATGCGAAACGATACCACTGAATTGCGGCAGACAGTGATTCTGGCGCCGAGTCTTATCGCCTCGCGCAAACGTCACAATCTTGCAGTCGCGTCGCTTAAATCCCTGCGCCAGGGAATTGGTGGTGATATCCCATTGTACGTCGTGCATGACAACCCCACCCGCCCTC
>CAZLOC010000707.1:0-1922 GCA_964560935.1 uncultured Anaerolineaceae bacterium
CCGCCGTTGCGCAGCACCCCGAGGTGTCGGGAGATCGTCGACTGCGGGTGGCCGGTGACACGAACGATCTCACTCACCCGTTGAGGTCCATCCCGCAGAAAGTGAACGATTTCGATCCGTACAGCGCTGGACATACAGCGGCAAAGATCAGCTTGAATTTCGAAAATGGATCGCTGCGCCATTTCAACCTCCTTGAATCGAGGCTAATGCAGCAATTCGGTGTGATCGACCAACTTTCCATCGATAAACGCCTGGGCAGCAGTTTCGATCTCACGCAAATCGGTAACCAAAGGCTGAATATTCAGGCGGCGCATGCTGTCGTATGCGCCCATGCCCATTCCACCGCATAAGATGGCTTTGCAATCCGCGATTGTCTCTGCCATACTGACGTGCTTGTTGTGTGAAGCAGAATCCATTCCATGCCCAGCCCCGTGTGGTTCTTCTGCATGAGGCTGATCACGAAATTGGTTGTGGCCCATCTTGTCGCGCATCTCGCGATTGACAATTTTTCCTTCTTCTATCGTGAGTACTAAATAATACGGTGCACGTCCAAAATGCTGGCTGATGGTTTTTCCATCATCGGTAATCACTGCGATTTTCATGGTTAACTCCTTTTTCATAGCTTCAAGTGAGAAATGACGCCCCCCGAGTGCTTCACGTGCATCGGATGGGTAAAGAATCAGCAGGATTTGAGCGCTGTCGCCGCCGTTGTTCTCCCAACAATGTGGCAAGTGCGCTTGAAAAACCAGGCTGTCACCAGGTCTTAAAATGTACTCCTCTTGTTCGATCTGGTAGCGGATGGACCCGCTCAGGCAGTAAACGAATTCATGTCCGGTGTGGACGATCATCCGGTCGCCGCTGCCCATGCCAGGTTTTAAGGTGACGGCAAACGGCTGGACGATACTGCCGATTAAATCCTTGCCCAGGTTCTGCATCTGCGTGCTGCCAAAAGCCGCCAGCGGGCGTTGGTCAGCCTGCGTGAATACGACCCGTTTTTCCACCGGTTCGGATGCGAAGAATGTGGCTATGGGCACCTCCAACGCGAGGGCTAACTGCTGCAGCGTGCCAACCGAAGGTGACGATTTGCCGTTTTCTACCAGGCTGAGGGTATTGACATTCAGACCGCTTCGATCTGCTAATGCGCGCAGCGAAAGACCTTTGCGAGTACGCAGTTCGCGAAGTTTCCTTCCTACCAGTACTTCGGCCGGGGTATTTTGATTGTCCATTGTCAGATCGGTACGATTCATCTGCAGGTACTTTCTTCTTGGTAAATTCAATTGTAGAAAAGGTTATCGCTTAGCTGTGAGTGCTAGTTTTGGATTTCTGTACATAACCGTAGATCAAGCTCGGGCTGAGGTTGGATTCCAATATCTCCATTGAAAGTTCAGGAAAAGCGTCTTCGATAGCTTGGGCAAATGCTGGGGGAACAGGTAGTACGCCAGATTCACCGACGCCTTTGATCCCCAACGGATTAAGTGGGCTTGGTGTGTTTAAGTGACCCAACTCCATCTTGTCGGGCATGTCTGTAGCTTGCGGCAAGAGATAATCCATGAATGAGGCTGTGAGCAGCTGACCGTTGTTGTCGTACACGATTTTTTCATAGAAGGCATTCCCAACCCCCATTGAGATGCCTCCGTGAACCTGGCCTTCAAGCAGCAAAGGGTTAATCACGGTACCACAATCATGCACAAATACAAAACGATCGAATTTTGTTTTCAGCGTATCGGGATCAACCTCCAATATAATTGCACATGCACCTGATCCAGTCGCTCCATGCGGAGGGCTATAGTAAGCGGTGGCTTCCAATCCAGGTTCTACACCCGGTTCGATCGTTCCTCGGGTTGGATTGGCCTTGAATGCCAACTCACCAAGTGTGACTGTCTTCTCTGGTTGCCCCTTAACGCAGACGCGTCCTTCGCATA
>CAZLOC010000708.1:0-1907 GCA_964560935.1 uncultured Anaerolineaceae bacterium
GTCGTTATGCTGGCCGGTCCGTTCGTGCCCGCCATCTCAGATTATGCGCTGCCCATCGTCGGGATCCTCTTCCTGATCGGGGGCCTGGGCGCGGGATTCCTTTCGGGCGCAGGTGGCCGGACCGTTTGGCGGGGGCTGGTCGAAGGTTTGGGCGGACTCGCGCCCTCGGTCCCGCTGATCCTGATGGCAGCCAGCATCCGCTACATCATCGACAGCGGCGGCGTCACCGACACCATCCTGCACGCGGCTGCCGAGCCGTTCACAAACCTGGGCGCCTTCCCCGCCGCGCTGGTGGTCTACGCGCTGGCGCTGGGCATCGAATTCTTCATCGCCTCCGGATCGGCCAAGGCTTTCCTGATGATGCCCATCATCCTGCCGCTGGCCGACCTGATCGGCGTCACCCGCCAGACCGCCGTGCTGGCCTACATCTTCGGCGACGGCTTCTCCAACCTGGCCTACCCCACCAACCCCGTGCTGCTGATCTGCCTGGGCCTGACCATCGTCAGCTACCCCAAGTGGCTGCGCTGGACGGCCAAGCTGTGGCTTTGGGTGATCCTTGCAACGATTGTGTTCCTGGGAATCGCGGTTGCGATCAATTACGGACCGTTCTAGACCGTGGACCGTGGACGATAGACGGTCTGCGGTCCACCGTCCACGGTCGCTTTTTGAGACATGACAACCTATTTCCCCTCCACCTACGAAGACTCGCGTGAGCGCTTCAAAACAAGCCTGAGCCTGCTCCAATCCAAATGGCCGGACGCCCGGCTGGAAAGTCACCCGTTAAAAGAGCACCCCGACCTGTCCATCGACTGGATCTGGGCAGATGCGCGCCAAAAAGAAAATCTCGTTATCGTCTCCACTGCAGAGCATGGCATCGAGGGCTATGTTGGTTCGGCCATGATGAAGGCCTTCATCGAAGAATTTGCGCCTCGACTAAATCCTGAAAATACCGGGCTGTTGCTTATTCATGCGCTAAATCCCTGGGGGATGAAACACTATCGCAAGGTCAACGAAAACAGCGTAGACCTGAACCGCAATTTCGTTTTTGATGGCAATTTTGATCCCGCCATCAACCCGGAGTTTCAGCGAGTCGAATATCTTATCAATCCCCAAAACCGGATGCGTTCCTTCGGCATCGAAAACCTGTGCTTCTGGGGACGCGTGCTCAAGGCTCTTTTGACCGCAGGATATGCGGTCACCTCCCGGGCATCCTTGCTGGGACAGCACCACACGCCCAACGGCTTCTACTACGGCGGGACAAGCCACCAAGAAAGTACAATTGTGGCGACGAAGCTTTATCGCCTGACGTTGGAAGGTTACCAAAACGTGATCCAGCTCGACATGCACACCGGCTACGGGCCGCGTTACCAGATGAGCGTCATCATTTCCCCACTCGACCCGATGACATCGGGAGAACTTTCAAGGAAATTCAATTACCCGCTCGTCCTGAAAATCAACGCGGAAGAATTCTATGATATCAGTGGCGACATGGCAGAATATTTTTACAGATTGAGAAACGCTGATTTTCCAGGTAAGCAACTGTTTGCCTGTGGGTTTGAATTCGGTACATTCGGCGATTCGCTGCTGGCACGTATCCGCAGTTTAAGAACAATGATCTTTGAAAACCAATTGCACTGGCATGGCGCGCAAAGTGACAGTGCAGCAGAACGAGTCCGCGCTGAATTTGAAGAGTTATATTTCCCGGTAGAAATGAAATGGCGCGAGAAAGCATTGGTTGACGGCAGACAGGCCTTCGAAGGCATCTTGCGCGCTTATCGACTGCTACTATAGTTTGGTTGATAGATTTGTATTTTCTAGCTCAAAAACTCTAAAAATATGTCACCCTGAGCAGAGCGAAGGGTCTCCCGCGCTTCGCGCGGGGATTCTTCGCCCCTACGGGGCTCAGA
>CAZLOC010000709.1:0-1902 GCA_964560935.1 uncultured Anaerolineaceae bacterium
GCTTCGGGATAGAGCGCGTCCAGGTCGGAGTGGCGGGTCATTGTGCCGCCGTGCCAGTGTTCGAGCAGGCGACCGGTGGTCAGGATGAAGGGATATTCGTCGTCCACCTGTTCCACAACCGGGACGTAATCAAGCGGGGTGAATTTGCCACGTCCACGCGGGAAGGAGTCGGCGAACAGGTACGGCGTGCCGGGGTGATCCTTATCCCAGACCGGGTATTGCAGGCCGGTTTTCTCGATGCGCTCGTAGGTGATGCCTGCAAAATCGGGAACAACCGAAGCCATCTCTGCAAAAATCTCTTCGGGGCTGGAATATGTCCATTGGGCGTCATTAGATGAGCGCCCGAACCGGGATTCGATGCGCAGCGCCAGGTCGCAGATGATCTCCCAGTCGGCGCGCGACTGTCCGCGTGGTGAATGCGCCGCTCGTACGCGTTGGACGCGCCGGTCGGTGTTGGTGAAGGTGCCGTCCTTTTCGGCAAATGGCGTGGCCGGGAGGAAGACGTCCGCAAAGGCGCCGGACTCGTTGATGAATAGGTCCTGTGCGACCAGGAATTCCAACTGCGCCGTGTGCTTTCTGGTCTCGTTCAGGTTCGGCTCGGACATCATCGGGTTCTCGCCCATGATGTAGAGCGCGCGCACGCCACCCGGATGAGCGTGGCTGAGGATCTCGGTGGTGGTCAGGCCAAGCTTCCGGCTCAGTCCGCCGGGCTCGACGTTCCAGGCGGCTTCCCATTTGGCGGCGTTGGCCTCATCGTCCACGCGCATGTAGCCGGGATAGTGGAAGGGCATGGAACCCATGTCGGACGCGCCCTGGACGTTGTTCTGGCCGCGCAGTGGGTTGAGACCGGTCCCCTCGCGCCCGACGTGCCCGGTCAGAAAGGCCAGATGGATGAGCGCCAGCGCGCTGGCCGTGCCATGCGAAAGCTGCGAGATGCCCATGCCCCAGTAGATGGCGCCGTTCTCCGCGTTGGCGTACAAGCGTGCAGCGGCGCGGATGTCGTCCGCCGGGACACCGGATATCTCTTCAGCGTATTCGGGAGTAAATTTGTCAAGACTGGCGATAAATTCATCGATACCTTCAGTGCGGCGATTGACAAAGTCCCAATTTACCAGGTTCTCTTTTACGATGACATGCGCCATGGCCGTCAACAGCGGGACGTTGGTGCCCGGTTTGAGCGGCAGCCATAACTCGGCGAAGTCAACCAGGTCGATGCGGCGAGGGTCGACGACGATCATCTTTGCGCCGTGCTTGCGCACCGCTTCCTTCATCTGCAAGGCGATAATGGGATGGTTCTCACTGGTGTTCGAGCCGACCACCATCAGCACGTCATTGTGGATCACTTCGCTGGCCGTGTTGCTCATGGCCGAAGAGCCGAGCGCCTGCTGGAGGGCGACTACGCTCCCAGCGTGGCAGAGGCGGGTGCAGTGGTCCACGTTGTTAGTGCGGAACAACGCCCGGAACATCTTCTGGAGCAGGTAATTGTCCTCGTTGGTGGCCTTGGCGCAACAGTAAACCGACATGGCATCCGAGCCATCTCTTTTATAAATTTCCACCAGGCGGTCAGCAACGTAATCCAATGCTTCATCCCAGGAGGTTTCGCGCCACTCATCGCGGTCGAAAGCCTGTGTCCGCTCGCCGGGCTTTTGCGGCGTCTTGCGAATTAAGGGAGTTGTCACCCGTTTGGGATGGTAAACGTAGTCGTAACCAAAACGTCCCTTGACGCACAGGTTGCCCTGGTTGACAACCGCATCAAAGGGCGAGGTCACTTTGAAGATGGTATCGTCTTTGACGTGCAACTGTAAATTGCAACCTACGCCGCAGTAAGGGCAGGTGGTAGATACTACTCGGTCTGCTTTTATCATTTGTTGCTCCTCCGAACCTATCCCCCCTGCCCCCCTT
>CAZLOC010000710.1:0-1894 GCA_964560935.1 uncultured Anaerolineaceae bacterium
CGCGTTGTTGCATCCAATTGTCGCAGACGGTCAGTGATAGCTTCTTTTAATCCCTTGGGGAGGGGAAGTCCTGCAAAGTCACCTGGCTTGCCGCTTTCAGCCAGTGCAATCAGCAGCTCCTTCAGGAAAAGCGGATTCCCTCCGGTGGCATGTCTCAAGAGTCGGATGTGGTTATCGTTCACAGCTAGATGGGCAAACGCTTGCCTCACCAGATCCCCGATCGCCAGCTCATCCAGCCCGGTAAGTTCAATTTCTGAAACAATTCCCAGCCTGCTCATAATCTGGCACCACTCGGCGATCGGCTCTGCCTCATCATCCCGGTAGCTTGCGATGACCAACAGACGGCACTCTTTGTGAGGTAATTGGCGACAAAAGTAAGCCACCCAGTCTAGTGTTGTTTGATCTATCCATTGAAGATCATCAAAGCAGAGAACGGTCACTTGCGAGGCAGAAGCGATGGATAGAATAAATCGGCCCAAGGCATCAAACAGGCGAATACGAGCATCATCCAGATCCGACGCCAAAGGAGCAGACAAATCAGGGAATTGGCTACGCAATTCTGGGAGCAAACGGGAGACTTCTGCCAGCCAAATAGGGTGAAGGTTGTAAGTGAAAGGAATATTGGGTCTGACAGATCGGATGGCTTCCACAAGTGGTAAGTAAGGGATCGTCTGACCGCCAGAATACCCGGCCCCATAAAGCATGAACGCTTCAGATTTATAGCGTGTAATGAAATCCTGCATCAGACGGGACTTGCCGATCCCTGCTTCACCGGAAATAAAAACAACATTTCCCTGTCCAGTCCGTGCGCGGTTCAACGCCTTCTCAAGGCTCTGCCATGCCGATTCACGTCCAACCAGAGGTAAATCTGGGGAGGACATTCTCGGCGACTGAAACTTAAACGGTTCACTAGACTTCGTTAAAACCGGAACATGACCGTCCAACATCAATTGATATATTGCGCGCGTATTTGGCAGCGGACTGACGCCCAATTCCCGTTCCAGTACCGCCGTGCAACGTTCGAATATTCTAAGCGCTGCATTTCGGTCCCCAACTGTGGCGTATAGAACGATCAACTTGCGGTACATTTCCTCCGCGAGATCGTCGGTTTCCAGATAACGAATGGTATCGCCAATTGCCTGCTCGTAATTTTGCTCGATTAGCTCTCGATCAATCAAGGATTCCAGCGCATTCAAATACAAATACTCTAGCGCACTTTGTTCCAGCGAAGCCCAATGTTCGAACTCAGAACTATTTGGAAGTGAAAAACCAGACAGAAATGGTTCTCGATATAGTTCAACTGCACGGCGAAGATGCTCTATTTCTCTATGATTGCCCTGGGTAAAATGCCGGAATGCCACTACATCACACCACACCCTTTGAGCATCCAGACCGACCCTGTCTTCCGTTGTGAGAAGCATCTTCCCCTCAGGTAACGCCAGGCGCAGATGGGTCAATAAATGAGTTAAATTGCGCCGGGCAACCATTTCCGGTTCTTCTGGCCAGAAAAGCAGGCAGAGGCTTGCGCGAGGGACATATTCTAAATCTATAGCCAACCGGTAAAGTAGCCCCCGCACATTGCGACGTTTAATGGCGAGGAATTGTTCACCCCATGTGACGCTAGGTGCGCCGAGGAGGTATATTTTTAGATAAGATAAGACAGTTTTTGGCACAGCTCCTCACAGGAATTATTAATAACTCTATCAAGAAAAGCCACATTACGCAAGTGACCGCACACTGTGGAAAAAATGTATTGAAGCGTTTAGCTGCCCTTGGAGGCGTCTTACTCGTACTAAGTGCGCTTTTACCCGTGGATTGGCCCCATTTCCCGGTTTTCATGGTTTTAAGAGAATTGGGGTTGACACCCACTCAGGCAATCACCCTATTCTACAAG
>CAZLOC010000711.1:0-1892 GCA_964560935.1 uncultured Anaerolineaceae bacterium
CCCCCTCAAGAGGAACTGCGCCGCAGAGAAGCATGGCGAGTTCCGTTCTGCCAGAGCCAACCAGGCCTGACAAGCCGACAATTTCGCCCTTCTTGACAGAAAAGGAGATATCCCTGTCGCCGTTGCCGGATAGGTGCTTGATTTCGATGGCCGTCTCTGTGGGGGTGGTCGCCCGACTCGGATAGGCTTCAGTCAGCTCGCGGCCGACCATCAGGCTGATCAGCTCTTTCCGATTGGTATCCCTGGTCAACTTGGTCGCGACATAGCGTCCATCCCGCATGACCGTCACCCGATCGGATATCTTGAACACTTCCTCCAAACGATGGGAGATATATATGACGGTTACGCCTTTTTGCTTTAGCTGCCTAATGATCTCGAACATGCGATCCACTTCGGAAACCGAAAGCGGAGCGCTGGGTTCGTCCATAATCAGGATTCTTACGCTTTTCGAAACCGCTTTGGCAATTTCCACGATCTGCTGCTGCGCAGGGGATAGATTCTGGACCAAAGCGCCAGGATCGATATCTACCCTGAATAGATCGAAGATTTCCTTCGTCTTGCTTCTCATTGCCTTGAAATCAACCAGCAACGACTTGTTGATCCTGTCTCCCAGGAAGATGTTCTCTGCTGCAGACAGGGGCGGCACCAAGTTGAACTCCTGGTAGATGACCTCGATCCCCAGGCTCCTGGAGAGATGTGGCGTCATCTGTTCATAATCATGCTCCCCAACATGAACAATCCCACCATCCAGATCAATCGCTCCCGCAACGGCTTTGATCAAAGTGGACTTCCCGGCGCCGTTTTCACCCAGCAAGGCGTGGACTTCCCCTTCAAGGAAATCAAGCGATACATGGTCAAGGGCCAAAACGCCGGGATATCTCTTGGTGATGTCCTTCAAGGACAGGACAACCTTGGTATCCATTCTCTCATTCATCTCGTCTATGTGAGGGGGGCTTGCCGCCCCCCTCACAATAGGAATTATCGAATACCCATTCCCGCAGTTTTAGGGCATCCCGCAATAGATCGGTTCCAACACGTCGTTGGTGATCTTTGGATATGCCACACCCTGCAGTATCTTCTTGAGCAGATCATAGGTGGCCTGGTCAAGGTTTGTACCACCAATCGCGACCAGGCCTTTGTATGGGTCACTGCAACTCTTGACGGTCTCGATCATGGTCGGATCCATGTCACCCGCCACGACGCCGTCCTGGGAAACGTCCACGCTCGGCAGAGCCTTGATAGTCTGGGACACTCCCTGAGCGCCGGCGCTCGCCTGCACAAGGAATACCTTGACATTTGGATGGGCAGTCAGGATATTCTCGGCTGCAGCGGCCGTCGCCGTGATGCTCTGGTCGGCCAGGTCGAGGAATTGCACCACATTCGCCTTCGGACAGTTGTCTGCGATGCTGCGCATGCCTTGCGCCCGCAGTTTCATTTGCAGGTCACCGGTCTCGTTGCCAATGATGGCGACCTCAACGCCTTTATCGGCGGCATCCGGGTAGGTCTTGTTGATAAAGTCGCAAGCCATCACGGCCATCTTGGTGCCATCTTCCAGCTGGTCGGTGTGCATGATCGCATCGAAAGGTTCCAAATCGCCGGGCGGAACGCCAATCACTTTGATACCATGTGTCTGGGCTTCCTTAACTGCCGGCAACACATTCTCGATGGAGCCGGGTGCCATTACGATCATGGCATTTACGCCCATCGAGACGCAGTTCTCGATCTGGCTGTATTGCTGGGTTGCACCACCTTCATCAGCGCCGTAGACATACACCTCCACGCCATCCGCGGCAGCTTTGGTCTTAACGGAGTTCGCCAGGCTGTTCAGGAAAGTATTCGAAAGGGCTGGAATCAAGTAGCACGCCTTCATGCCTTTGATATCCGCCGCCTTC
>CAZLOC010000712.1:0-1886 GCA_964560935.1 uncultured Anaerolineaceae bacterium
AACAGCAGGCCAAACTGCGAAAGACCGAACCAGAACAGGAAAACGGTCAGGATGATCGAAGCGCGGTCGATCCAGCCCGGCAGGGAATCGATCAGCGTCTCCACCTGGGCGTGCCAATCGCTGACCTTCTGCTGGTATTCGTCCACAACTTTCAGGAATTCTTTGAGTCTCTGCCGGGTCTCGCTCAAATCCCCGCCCATCAGGTACGACACATCCTCGGCAAAGGTGGAGGCTCTTTCGGCGAGAGCTTCCATCCCGGCAATCTGCTCATCGATCGAGTCGACGGTTGTGATCAGAGCCTCAAGCAATTCGTCGCCGGGCAGGTTCAGGTCCACGAGCGGCAGCGAATTGATCCGTTCCAAACTGGAACGTAAATCTTCCAGCGTGCCTCTCAGGCTGGCCAGCCTGTCTCTGGAGCTTTCCAAACCGGGGATCAGACTGTCTCCCAGTGTTTTATCGAACTCATCGAACAATCGTTGGGCCTGGGCAAGCTCCTCGCTCAGCGTCTCCAGCGTTTGTTCCGCCGAATCAACGATGCGTAGCGTGCGTTCCAACTCCGCACTGGCATCCTGGAGGGCGCTTTGAGTCTGGGCCAGTTCCGCCTCGACCTCACCCAGCCGGGTAACTGCTTCGCCGGTCAAAGGCTCATTATAGTACCATGCCGCCCCAATCCCGACCAAGCTGAGCAGTAGAAGGATCGAGCTGATGACAATCAATACACCTGAAAAGATTTTACGCACCGTTTCCTCGACAGACTCGATTTTCGAAACCCTAGGGCGCTTTGAATTCGTCGATGGCCGACTGGAGCGACTCATACATGGGAATGGTCTGCAAGAAACCGGTGACCTTGAGCGCGTGGTAGACCTGTGGCGGCGCACTGGCCAGCTTAAGGTATGCAACTTCCTTGGGCGTCCCTGCCGGCGTGTATTGTTTGTACACTTTCTGGATGGCCCGCATGCCCGCGCTGGTCAGCGTGTCCAATTCGCTGAAGTCGAGCAGTAAGTAGCGTGTCCCGTTCTCATGGGCTTCGCTGGCCCATTTCACGAATTGCGCCTCGCTTTGCGCATCCAACCAACCGCGTAAATGGAAAATTGTGACCGGCACTGCTCCTTGCACCTGCTCAACTGTGTTCTTCAGGTCTGAAATCATAGTCTCCTCACTTTGGGGCAACGTTTACAAATAAATCTTGTATCTTCTCAAAAAGAAGGGGGGATGTGGGGTGTTGGGGGATGGCTACGCCATCCCCCAACACCCCACGCCCCGATTTATTGAGAAGATACTAAATCTTGATCTGTGGGTAATATGATGCCTATTTTAAACCATTTTACATCGTTATAACCATTTATATCCTGATTCACACACCGTCATCAGGGCAATTTCATCTGAAGAATTATGGCCCAAAATAACGATGTCGTTGCGAGTGAGCGCTTTCCAGCGAACGAAGCAATCTCCCGAAGGTAGGATTTTCCCGGTTAATCGGGGATTGCTCCGGGCTGGGTTTCCCTGGCCCGTTCGGGCAGGACGGGCGATACGGACTTCGCCCTACTCAACCACCAGCCCTCGCAACCCCGCCGCACTTCGGCAGGGCAATGACATACTTGGTTGGGTTTTTGAGTGCAAAAACCCAACTACGATTGCCCTACAGCGTCACAGGAGGACTTTACAATCATACCGACGGGCAATACAATACCCGGATGCAATCCGACAGACTAAAGTACGACATCCTGATCATTGGCGGCGGACCTGCCGGCCTCTCCACCGCCCTGCACCTGAACCAGATCGCCCCGCAGGGGACCGGCCGCATCCTGCTCCTGGAAAAAGCGCGTTATCCGCGCCCCAAGCTGTGCGCCGGAGGGCTGGTGGCCGACGCGGAAGTCATCCTCGAA
>CAZLOC010000713.1:0-1880 GCA_964560935.1 uncultured Anaerolineaceae bacterium
CCGTATATCAGTCAGAAGTTTCTTTTTTTAACCTTGAAAGGAGTTAAGAATGAATAAAGCTCATAAACTTATATCGGTCTTCACCTTGCTAGCTTTGATGGTGTTGACCTTCGCCACTCCAGTGCTTGCCTTCGAGGGCCGCGAGGGAGATAAAGTGGTCATTGGTGCGGATGAAGTCATCGATGACGATTTGTATGTCGGCGCAAATGAATTCGTACTGGATGGCACCGTCAAGGGTGACCTGATCGTGGGCGGCTCGATCATCACCATCAACGGTACCGTGGAAGGCGACCTGTGGGCAGCCGGGCAAGCGATCATCATCAACGGCGTGGTGATGGATGACGCCCGCATCGCAGGCGCTGGCTTGCAAGTAGGCGATGCCGCTCAGGTAGGCGGCGACCTGTTAGCCGCCGGAGCCAGCCTGGAAACCCAATCCGGCAGCACAGTCGGGAATGATCTGCTGGTCGCCGCAGGCCAGGCGCTACTGGCCGGTGACGTAGGTCGTGATGTTCTGGCCGGTGCAGGCGCACTGGAGTTACGCGGCAACTTTGGCCGGGATGTAAAAGCCTATGTAGATCAAACCGAGGAAACGGCTAGCGGGCCATCCCCAAATGTATACATGCAACAGAATATCCCGCTCACGCTGCCCAGCGTTGCACCGGGCCTGACAGTGGCCGAGAGCGCCCAGATCGCCGGCGACCTGGAATACAGCAGCACCTATGACCTGACCTTCCCCGGCGGTTCGGTGGGTGGAGATGTAAACCGGGTGGAACCAAAGGTCAGCCAAGGCGAAGTGTATGTTCCCCCGACCCCATTACAAAAGACAGGTAAATGGGCGCTGGACCTGCTACGCACCACCCTGACCCTGATCCTGTTCGGGCTGCTGCTGGGCTGGCTAACGCCAATATTCCTCAACACGACATCAGGAAAGATACAATCACAGGCCTGGCCGAGCCTGGGTTGGGGCGCGATTGCCTGGGCTGCGTTCTTCTTTGCCCTGCTATTGATCGTCATCATCATGATCGCCGGCGGCATTATCTTTGGTGTTCTGACCTTGGGTGGCGTCAGCGGCACGATCATCTGGTTGGGTATCCTGTCCATGTTCGCGTTGATCGTCACCTTCGTGTTGGCAACTGCCTACGTCTCCAAGATCGTAGTCGGCACGGCGCTTGGGAAGTGGATCTTCAACAAGTTCAATCCCGCCCTGGCTGAACATAAATTCTGGCCGATGATCGTCGGTGTGGTTATCGTTGCAGTAGTGGTCGGACTGTTCAAGTTCCCGTTGCTGCCGCTGGGATTCTTCGGCTGGCTGCTTAACTTCGCCGTGGTGCTCTTCGGCCTGGGAGCGCTCTGGCTGTGGGGGCGCGAGCGTCTCAGCAAACAACCGGCGGGCTAACCAAAGCCTATAACAAAAGAAGGACAGGTGTGGATACCTGTCCTTCTTTGCATTTAACGAGTGCTCGTTAAGGGCAATCGATCATATATGTGACCAGGCCTTCAATATGTTCGGTGCGACCAACCACATCACCATATCTGTTTATACCAACGAATTGGAAGTCGAACCAACCCTGTTCCTTACGATTATCTGGCTTCACACTTTCACCAGAGTAAGTAAGCCAGAAATGATTGCCTCCATCCGTTTCCAGAGTAGCGGCATACGCCCATGAAGGGATAAAGTTTGAGTGCTTGTCACGGATGCGATAATACAAATCTACCTGGGTGATATAAACATCTGTGCTGGTCACATCGAAAGTAATTTCTTTGGGACTGCAACGCAACGAAAACTTGTCGCCAGATGCACTTATGTTTTCGAAGACACCGCCACTCATGGATGCATCCACATTGATCGGTCCAGAAGCGGATTGCACAGCAGGAGCTGG
>CAZLOC010000714.1:0-1875 GCA_964560935.1 uncultured Anaerolineaceae bacterium
CGATCCAGAACGGGTAGCACGCGAAGCGCCCGATTGGATGAAGCAAATGATTGCCCTGCACGGTCCGACCCACGGGCAGGAATACTGGCGCGATCTGCTGCGATTGACGGTGCATGAGATCATCACCGAGCCGAATTACACCCCGGAAGACTTGCAGCAGGTGCAGCGACCAACGCTGGTGGTGCAAGGCGAGAACGACCGGGTGAACGCCCCAGCCCGTCACGCCCAGTTCATCGCCCAGCACATCCCGAATGCCGAGTTGTGGATTCCGGAAAAGACGGGTCATAGCGTCCATCTGGAACGGCGTGAGGAATGGATTGCGAAAGTGCTGGATTTTTTAGAGAGAAGAGGAAATTAACCGGACCTGACAGAACTAATCATGCTGTTCTGAATCGCGCTGCGCTTGATGAGGCATTAGTAGACGAAAACCCGTCAGGTCTTCTTAGGATCTGTAGTTTCGCCAAAATAATAGAATGAGCATTGGAAAATCTGGTAGGATAAGTTTGCGACAAAATCCAAATACCAGAGGAAGCCAATGCTCCCCGTGATTGTACAACATTCTGAAACCTTAGCGGCATATATTTTTGCTCTCAATCTTGCACTTTACCAACCGCAAATCCGACACTTACTTCAAGTAGTGGATGCCTTGATCGTTTGTAATCAGAGAAAAACACTGAGTGACCTGTCTCGGTTGTTCCATGTTTCGCTCGATCCCAAAGCGCTGGCAGATTTCTTTCGAGAAAGCCCGTGGACCGTGGACTTGATCGGAAAACCGCGCAAGAAGTTTATGTTGATGAAAGCGTTAGAGTTAGCCAGCCAGGCGGGGCTGCCACTCAAGATCATGGCAGGACTGGATGACAGCCTGGGTAAAAAAGGAAAAGCCACCAAAAGTTTGCAAGCGGTGGATGTTCATCACAATCACAACGAGAGCAGTAAGAAGAGACAAGCCTGGAGCAATGGCTATGTGTATGTCGAATTACATATTCAGATCGGCCCGTTCAGTTTTTTGTTTGATACGCGGCTTTACCTGCGTGAGAAGAAAGTACGCCATCTGAATCGTGAACGATCCCAAGAGAACCAGCTGCATTATCGCAGCAAATACAACCTGGCACGCGAGATGCTGATCGAACTGGAAGAACTCTTGCCCGACCCCTTCGGGTGTCAGGTCTACGTCTTATTTGATTCGTGGTACTCTTCCGCGAAATTGATCAAATTCTGTCTGCGTCAGAACTGGCAAGTGGTGTGTGCCATCAAATCCAATCGAAAAATAGAGAAGCAACGCGTCGACCTCTATAACCAAACGCTCAAGCACAAGCCTTACCAGAAAATCACTCTGGAGGCTGTAGACGAACATCGTCCTGCTCGCACCTATTATGTCCGCACCATTACCGGACATCTGGAAAACATCCCGCAGGAAGTCTACGTCATCATCTCAAAAAAGCGCCCCGGGGATCATTTCCCCAAGTACTTCCTGTGCACCGACACTTCCCGGTCTGCTCAGGAAGCCTTGAGAATTTACCAGAAGCGTTGGCCGGTGGAAGTCGACAATCTCTATCTCAAAGAAGTCCTCGGTCTCGGCGACTTCCGTCTGCAATCCTTCGAAGCCATTGAAAAGTGGTTTGCTGTGGTCGTGCTGGCAATCAATTATCTGCAATACTGCGCCATGCTCACTTACAAACCCAAGCAACCTTTGCTCTCTTTGGCTGATTGCAAACGCCAGCATCAACGCACTCATTTTCAAATTCTATTGCGAGCGTTGATTGCAGAGATCAAAAAGCAACCGCAACAGGTCGAAGCCATCTTGCAATCCTTCCTGCCTGTTGAACGTGTTGCTACCTGAGCGGTACCTTCGGCGGCATTTCCCGCTCCAGGCTG
>CAZLOC010000715.1:0-1874 GCA_964560935.1 uncultured Anaerolineaceae bacterium
GAGTTCCCAGAAAGGAGTAGGGCTGTCAACCATCGATGGATACGGCATCCAGGCGGATGAGGATTGGTATCGCATCTATGTTGCCTCTGGCTCTGAAAGAGTACTGGTGGATGCCCGCTTTACTAACAGTGAAGGTGACATTGATATTGGATTATACAATTCCGCAGGCACTCAAGTAGCCTACTCCTACACAGTCACCGATAATGAACATATTGCTTACACTGTTCCCACTGGTGGAACCTATTACTACATCAGGGTGTACTATGAAAATCAAGGCAATCAATATGATCTTTGGTGGAACAGCATTCTACCTCCTACACCGCTTGGCGCGGGCACCTATGACGACACATACACTGCCTGGACCTTCAGCGACGGCTGGACCGCCTGGATCGGTAGCGGACCCTATAACGAGACCATGCACTTCACCAACACTCCGGGCGGCTATGCCGAGCTCACCTTCAGCGGCACAGGGTTCATCCTGACTTACATGCAGAACACCAACCGCGGCTCCATCGACGTCTACATCGACAGCGCCTATGCAGGCTACCTTGACGCCAACGGGCCGCTGGCCTGGCAATCCCAAGTGGCCAGCCCCAGCCTGAGCAGTGGCACTCACATCGTGAAATTTGACAACGCCAGCTCCGGTGGCGCCTACATCGACATCGATGCCATCCAGATCTTGCCTTAGCCTGTAGTTTCACCTGAGCTGAAGCAGTCAATTTTAGAGCTTCGAAAAGCACAAGATGGCGACCCGGCCGGGTCGCCATCTTGTGCTATAAGGGTATCCCCTTGTGTAATCCCTGATCTTATGCGCCCACCCTGCAATATGGGTTTAATTATTGTTGCAACTCTGCCGATCTGTAGCAGAGTTACAACAATAGAAGGGGTATAATACTGCAAAGTCGGTAATATTTATATTATTTGTCTCTCAGTCAGAACCGCAGAATATCCTCTGAGATAACGGTTTGGCTGTATAAAATCAAACCATCGGTAGGTACACTGAATGAAAATCAAAACCATTATTAAATTGCTTCTCGTCCTTTACATAACAACTAACTTAAGCTTCTTCGCTCAAATCCTTGCAACCGCAGCGCCTGCTTTCGATCCGGTAAATATAACATTCCAGCAAATAGCAACGGGGTTGACTCAGCCGGTTTTTATAACGAACGCCGGTGATGGATCTGGAAGACTGTTCATTATTGAAAGAGTTGGCCGTATTCGTATCTTTAAAAACGGAGCGTTATTGCCCACAGCGTTTCTCGACATCCATACGATTGTGAAATCGACAGGAGGCGAACAAGGGCTGTTGGCGCTTGCTTTCCACCCCAGCTATGAAACCAATGGTCAGTTTTTCACAGTCCACACCAACTCGAGTGGTTCGCTGGTATTATCCAGGTTTATCCGCTCTTCCACGAATCCAGACCTGGCGGATCATGGTAGCAGAACAGAACTGCTTGCGATCAGCCATCCGACTTACCAAAACCACAACGGTGGCACGTTGGCCTTCGGCCCAGATGGATATCTGTATTGGTCTACGGGCGACGGCGGTGGTGGAGGGGATCCGTTTAACAACGCGCAGAATCTTACCTCGCTGCTCGGAAAAATCCTCCGTCTGGATGTTGACTCCGGCTCACTCTACTCAATCCCTGCCAGCAATCCCTTCTATAACAATCCCAACCCGTCCATCCGAAAAGAGATATGGTCTTACGGTTTGCGCAATCCCTGGCGATTCTCCTTTGACCGACTGACAGGTGACATGTACATTGGCGATGTTGGGCAAAGCGCTCGGGAGGAAGTCAATTTCCAACCTGCAAGCGATGCAGGTGGCAAAAATTATGGCTGGAGGGAAATGGAAGGCAGCACTTGCTACAACC
>CAZLOC010000716.1:0-1871 GCA_964560935.1 uncultured Anaerolineaceae bacterium
CAGTGGTGAATTCCGTCAAAATGAGACTTGCTGTTTTCATCAGCATTTCTGGTATTTTTGGTAGGGTCGGACCGCTGCACTGCCATTAAGTTAATCGGGACCTTTGACGAATTGCTCCCTGCCGGCAGGCAGTCGGCCCAGTCAATGCCGGAGGAAAAGGGATTTCCCGAGTCGGTTCTTTCCTGAGAGCAGGGGTTGCTGGCAGCAGCGACGGCACCTCACTGCTCCGTGTCAGTCACGGCTTCCATCTTTCCATGCCCGGGGGCGTGCGCCACCTCAGGCGCCAGCCTCAGAATACGGCTTTCCGAACGTTCCGTTGATATTGGTAAGATCGGCAGTCGGAGTGTTTGCGCCGTGGCACCACGCGCGCTGGCCGAACGGCCGTCGGGTTGTCCAAGAAAAGAACTTCGAGCTTTTCAATGACTTGCGCGACCGGTTCCTGGCTCAAGAGCAAAGCGATCAAGTGGCTCTTGAGCGCATGGAAACAGACCGCATGATTGACTTGCTGGCGACTCTTTAACTCCCGGGATTGCTCCGCTAAACGCTCGTTGGCCGGACGAGTGATGATCGATTCCAAGTTGCTCAGGAAGATCGTGGAATAAACATCCTGGCGGACCGCCTCGGGGCTGAGCCCGGTGAAGTTCTCCAGATCTAAGCGCCCTTTGAGCAGTCCATAATAGGTCTCCACGCCCCAACGGTAGTGATAAAGCTCTCCAAAGCATTCCACCGGGTAAAGCCTCTCATCCAGGAGGTCGGTCGCTAAGACCTCCAACTCCCCGGTACTCAAGCGCACCGTCACCAAACGAATCGTGATCTCTGTGGGTAAGCCCTGGGCGCGGATTTTCGGCGCCTGATGGCTCTCCGCTCGCACGCGCGCCCGCACGCTCACCCCTTCGCGGTTGGCTTCAAAGAGCCGGTTCACCGCCACAAAACTGCTCCGGGGACAGCGGCAAACAAAGTGGCGCCTGGCTTGGAGAAAAGACGCGAAGAGTTCAAACCCGGCAAATCCTCGGTCCAGCAGCGCTAGATCCTCGGGCTCCAATCGCTGGATGTGTTGGATGGCCAACTCACGCTCGCCCTGGGCCCGAGGCACAAAATACGTTTCGATCGCGATCCGATTCAGGACATCCGTTAAGGCGGACAACCGCGCCTCCGGATACTGGCCGTATCGTCCATGTTCATTGCTGCACTCCACCCATCCGAACTCCTGGCCAAGCTGGGGCTCATTGGGCAAGCGCACCAAGGAACTATCGATGGCCATCACCCGATGGCTCTTCCATCGGCGGACCTCGAAGGAACCCGGCTGGGGGTAGATCACCTTTAGAATCGCCTCCTCATTCAGTTCGATAAAGGCGGTGTGCCGCAGTTTCAGGCGCGCTTGACTCCAAGCCGAGGGACTCACCCCCTGGTTCCACTGCCCCAGGGCCTCAAAGAACGAGTGCAAGTGCGCCTGAATCGATCGCGTGGTCTTCTGCAATAGGAACACGATGGTCCTCATGAACGGCAATTGCCGGTGCCGCGTGAAGTCTTGTTCGCGGGTGCGATGCCGGTGGCAAAAGAGTTTTGCTTGAATGAGTTCACGAGTCTTGGCCATGACCTTTTGAACGGAAGATAGCGGATGCGTGTATTGCATCCCAATGGTAATGGCAAATTGTATTTACATTGTACATACAATTCTTATCCAATCACTTACACAGCTGCTAACTTAATGGCAGTGCAGCGGTCCCGCCCTACCTTTCAGACCGCGGCAGTCGATTTAGCCAAAGCTTTACGTTCTCGTCCTGGCCTTCCGCATTCCAGTTGGCTCCGAGCAAGTCAGGTCGGCCGTCACCATCCGCGTCGAAGATTCGCATGGAATGCGAGCCGGTTTC
>CAZLOC010000717.1:0-1869 GCA_964560935.1 uncultured Anaerolineaceae bacterium
CCGCCGCCTCGTCCGTGCGTGCGAGCAGGCCCTGCTCGAGCAGCCGCGAGAGCGCCTCGTAGAGCGTGCCGGTGCTCAGCCGTACGCTGCCCTCGCTCAAGGCTTCCACGTCTTTGAGGATACCGTATCCGTGCTTCTCGGCGGGAATGAGGCTGAGCAGGATGAAGAAGGTCGGCTCGCGCAGCGGCAAGTAGGAAGCAGGGTCTGTATTTTTCATATGTCGGTAACCTGTATATATAATAGCAAATCGAAGGATGAAAGTCAATCGGCAATTGGTTCTTTCTTAGTTACCTAAGTTTCGCCCAAATAAACGGCGACATGCTCTGCGGCGAGAAGGGCAGCCAGGCCACGAGAAAGCTCTTTCGCAAGCGGATCAGCAGGATTGAGGATGAGTTGGATCAGATGCAGGTGTTGATCGAAAACGACGACCCCATTGAGATGAAGGATGTCGCGCACCCAGCGTTTCAGGCCAAAGCGCGCCAGACGTGGGCAATGGTTGGCCAACCAGCGGCGCGCCCAAATCAGGGTATTGTGGGCCAAAACCTCCAACTGGGTGAGGATTTGCTGGGCGGCGAAGCGTTTCTTGTTGCGTTTGGTGGTACTCAAGCCTTGCTTATCCTCTTTGATTTCGATTTCGATCGCACCGCCGCGTTGGTCATAGAAGTGAACGTAGGCCAACAAGACCTGTGCGTCATTTTCTTGCTCCTGGCGATAACCACCACTCAGCCAAAGCACGTCTTTGGGTTCGAGGTTAGAAACAATCACCCCGATGCCCCATTGACCGTTTTCTTTTCGGCAGCGCACCGCAATTCTGCGAACAGGACGCACATAGGCACTGGCTTCGTCCGTCACCCAGCCAAACTGCCGGGCAGGATCGGCGGGATCACTGAACCAATCCGAAACACTTTTGGCCAATTGCGCAGCGCGGCTGCCCGAATAATCTTTGATATGCACCCGATAGCCGCGTTCCAAAGCCCAATTGATGTCTTCGACACTCCCACCGCCCGAATCGACCCGCAGGATGGTGCGATTCCGTTTGGCTTCATCCAGTTCCAGACAGCTTTCGGCTGCCTCGACCAGGGGACGCAAGGCCCGGTTCAGTTGGGTGGTCCCCTCATAAATCCGTTCGACCACAGTTTCTTCATACCAGGTCGCAATCAGATAGCCTTCCTGTCGGCCGCGACGATTGCGTTGTTTGGCAAAGTACCCTTTGGTGGCCAGCGCTGCCTTGCGGCCACAGGGCCGACCGCTCATATCCACTTCCAACAACTGCCATTCACGTTGATAATCGTGCCGGTAGCTCTGGCTCTGGCGGCGAAAGATTTGCTCCATCGCACGATGCATTTCGGTGACATTCTGCTCCGTACAGGCATCCAGCGTATCCTGCACCACCGATTGTTCCGCACAACTTGTGCGTCCAAACGCTGCTTGCACCGCTCGCTCGGCTCGCACTCGCTTGTTCACTTCGACCATGCCCTGCGCGCCAGCCAAAATGGCAATATATCCATCCTTCAGTTTGTCCACGGGGCGATGTTTGACAATTTTCTGCGCTATTTTCACTTCCCGTTCAATCGGTTCGAACAATTTCATCTTGCGAACCTTTACCCCAATCGCGGTCAGCGGCAAAACGGAGGTGTAGGCATATTGGTTTTCCTTATTTTCGATGCTAAACTTGTTCATGGCGATGAGTTCCTTGTAAAATGTGTGATTACTTCTACAAGTACACTCATCGCTCTTCTTTTGCAAGCCCTATTCTGGCGGCATCTCGCCACTATTTCGGGCGAAATTTAGGTAGTTACTGCTCAGGTTAAAGGGAGAAAACTCTGAATTTTAGGTGTTTGTGGGGGCTTCGCCCCCACAAACACCTAA
>CAZLOC010000718.1:0-1864 GCA_964560935.1 uncultured Anaerolineaceae bacterium
AGAAAACCTATGCCCACCATTCCACGATCTGGGATGTGGTGCGTGCGGACCAGCAGAATCCAGCCAGTGTCATGCTGAGGCAAGAGCTCAGGAGTGCCATCAGCCAGCAGGTCTTCAGTATGATCATCCTGGACTCGGAGTGGAACTACTGCTGCCAGCAGATCGATGGGTATTACTCGAAAGAAGGCCAGGTATTTGATGATAATGAGGCTTTTTATCCTGTAACTGGATGGAAACGCAGGCCATCCTATATTTATCTCCCACGCCTCTTTCAGTAATCCTGGCCCAGATAGCACCGCCGTCCCCGGAGTTATTCATCTGCCGGTAAAATATCCTCTCAAGTTTTTCGGTTTACATCATACTGTTGTAGTATATTTGTGGTGCAACCACACTTTGCATTGCCAAACGGATTCTCCTCCATTAGACTGAACCAGTATTGATGGACAATAACGAGAATTAAATGCATCCTGAAACGAAATATGCCACCAGTGGCGATATAAGCATTGCCTATCAGGTGATAGGAAACGGCCCCCTCGATCTCGTTTATGTTGCTGGTTGGGTATCACATCTCGAATATGGTTGGGAGGAGCCTTCATTATCCCGCTTCTACCAGCGTCTTGCTTCCTTTTCTCGGCTGATTTTATTCGACAAAAGGGGAACCGGTCTTTCAGATCGCGTATCGTATTTTCCAACACTCGAACAGCGAATGGATGATGTGCGGGCGGTCATGGATGCCGCGGGCTCAGAAAAGGCTGCATTGCTGGGTGTTTCCGAAGGGGGAAGCATGGCGATCTTGTTTGCAGCAACTTACCCGGAACGGACTGTTGCCTTGATAGGTTTTGGCGTCTTCGCTAAACGAATCTGGTCTCCCGACTACCCCTGGGCGCCGACTCCTGAGAAACGGCAAGAGTTTTTCGACACCATCCGCGATGATTGGGGAGGTGTGGTGGATCTGGATACACTTGCTCCCAGCCGTGCGCAGGACATGCGTTTCAGACAATGGTGGAGCGGCTACTTGAGGCGCAGTGCGAGTCCAGGCGCTGCGTTGGAATTAGCCCGCTGGAATACCGAGATCGATGTCAGGCACATTTTGCCTGTAATTCGCGTCCCATCTTTGATTATTCAGCGCCGAGATGACCAGGACGCCCATTGGGAGGAAGGTCGTTTTATCGCCAGCCATATTCCTGGGGCAAAGTTTGTGAATTTACCGGGCGGAGATCACTTGCCTTGGGTTGGCGACAGTGATTCGATCGTGGACGAAGTCGAAGCGTTTTTGACGGGAGTTCGACCTGTCGGTCAGAGTGATCGGGTGCTGGCGACAGTGGCTTTTACCGATATAGTTGACTCTACCCGCCACCTGGCGAATCTGGGAGATAGACAATGGCGCAATCTATTGGACTTACATGACGCGATCATTCTCCGTCAGGTTATGCAATTTAGAGGGAAGATCGTCCAAAACACAGGTGACGGCTTTTTGCTTATTTTCGATGGCCCCGCCAGGGCGATCCGGTGTGTCTGTGCGATCATTGAGGAGGTTCAGGAGTTGGGAATTCGTATCCGTGCCGGGATACACACCGGTGAGGTGGAATTGAGGGATAACGATGTTGGTGGAATCGCAGTCCATATCGCCGCGCGCGTGTTGGCTGAAGCCGGCGCGGGAGAAGTGTGGATTTCGCGAACTGTTAAAGACCTGGTGGCAGGCTCTGGAATTCAGCTGCTTGACCGGGGTGTTTTTTCTCTAAAGGGTATTCCCGATGAGTGGTATTTGTTTTCAGTCAAACAATAAGCCGGGTCAGCATAATCTAGCTTTGCGTTTCGCATTTCGTGAGATTATGGGGACCGTCATCGCCGGCGTGGCCCTTTT
>CAZLOC010000719.1:0-481 GCA_964560935.1 uncultured Anaerolineaceae bacterium
TGATTCATTAGACGCAGATAAACGCTGATCCCTCGTTGGTTGAGTAGGCGGTGCTTTCCCGCCGTATCGCCCTTCCCCCTTCGGGGACGATGCGACTGTGTTCCCCGTCTCGGGCCGACGCCCTCGCGGGGCGGACGGCCTTGTCAGTCACTCCGCTTAGAGCGAAGGAGCATTTATGACTACTTTAGATCCCGAACGACAACAAAAAGCCAAACAGTATGCCCGCATCCGACGCCGCCTGTGGCTGGTCAACCAAACCCTGAGCGCCCTCTATGTCCTGGCCTGGCTCCTCACCGGCTGGACCATCGGGCTGCGTGACTGGCTGGCAACGGTTTCCCCCAATCCCTGGTTCCTGGTTGCTGGCTTCACCACCATTTTTGGCGGTATCTACGCTATCCTCACGCTTCCGCTCGATTATTACAGCGGATTTATCCTGCCGCACCGCTTTGACCAGTCCACGCAGGCGCTCAAGGACTGGGTC
>CAZLOC010000719.1:491-1863 GCA_964560935.1 uncultured Anaerolineaceae bacterium
TCGATCAGTTCAAAGGGCTGGCGGTCGCGGCGCCCATCGGCCTGCTCCTGCTCGAACTGCTCTATCTCGCCCTGCGCGTCACCGGCGACCTGTGGTGGCTGTGGGCTGCCGGTGGGATGCTGGTCTTCAGCGTGCTGCTCTCCAACCTGGCGCCAGTTCTCATCATGCCGATTTTCAACAAATTTGTCCCGTTGGGCGACGAACACGCTGACCTGGCTGAGCGCCTGATCAAATTGGCAGAGCAGGCCAATACCCGAGTCCGAGGCGTGTTCAAGTTCGATATGTCCCGCCGCACCAAATCGGCCAACGCCGCGCTGACCGGCATCGGCAACACGCGCCGCATCGTGCTGGGTGACACGCTCATCGACGAGTTCACACCGGATGAGATCGAGACCGTGCTGGCGCATGAACTGGGACACCATGTCCACAACGACCTGCCTCTGTTGATCGCCTCTGGCGCGCTTACAACTACGGTTGGCCTGTATCTGGCTTCCCTGGCTTTGAATTGGGCGATCAGTATCTTTGGCTTCGTTGGTCCGGCAGATGTGGCAGCCTTGCCTGCATTGGGGCTAATCCTCGGCGCATACGGACTGGCCACCATGCCGCTGGAGAACGCCATCTCCCGCTGGCGCGAGAACATGGCCGACGATTACGCCCTGCAATCCACCGGCAAGACAGAAGCCTTCGCATCCGCGTTTACACGGCTGGCCAACCAGAACCTGGGCGAAGTAGATCCGGAGAAGTGGGTGGTGTTCTTGTTCTATTCGCATCCACCGTTAGGAGAGCGGATTGAGAAGGCTGTGACTTGGAAATGATTTTGTAACTCCCCCAGATGGAATAAAAAGAATTTTGCCCCTCCGTCATGAGGGGCAAAGCTATTTTTTCCTTCTACCGTTCGACCAGTCCTTCCACCTGAGCAGGATGGGGATGCTCACAATCAGCACGATCACTATGGCCATTAGCATGATCCCATCCGTCGAGCCTGCGTCCGGGCGAACTTCTGCCGTAGGAATGATGGTTGTTGTTGTCAGCACGGTAGGAGTAGCGGTTGCTTCCTGAACCAGTGGTAAGGGACGAGTGAGCGCCAGACTTGAGAGCAAAATTACAATCCCCAGCATAACCCATAAAGCAACGCGGATGGTCTGTGATCCTGTTTTCATAATGGCTTTGTTGGATTTCAAGTATATCATCCCACGTTCCGCCTTCCGAATTGAATTATTGCGCCTCTTCGGGAATTCCCGTGGTAGATACCCGGATTTGGGGGTGCGAGCGTGCGTATGCACGCTTGCACCCTCACTTCCCCCTCTTTTTGCGAAGATATAATTTGAAGTACAACTACGGAATGTGGGCTAACATGCTCATCAATCGGGCA
>CAZLOC010000720.1:0-1851 GCA_964560935.1 uncultured Anaerolineaceae bacterium
GACATTCAGGCCGGCCGCGGTGTGTGCTTGATCGATCCTCATGGCGACCTATTCGAGGAAGTGCTGGACCGTATTCCACTAGAACGTGCCGAGGAAGTGGTGATCTTCAATCCCTCCGACTTCGAGTGGGTCACGGGCCTCAATTTTCTGGAATGCACCTCGGGGTTCCCCGAGGTAGAACAAAGCCTCATCACAAATGAAATGATGAGCATCTTTGGTGAGCTTTATGATCTGCAAACAAGTGGTGGCCCGATGTTCGAGCTGTACATGCGCAACGCCTTGATGCTGGTCATGGGTAGTCCTGAATCAGGTGGAACGCTCTTGGACGTCCCCCTGCTATTCGAAAACCAAAACTACCGCAGAAAGCTTCTGGATACCTGCAAGCAACCTCTGGTGGTCAGTTTCTGGAAAAGGCAGGCTGAGCGGGCGGGGGGTGAAGCATCCATCGAAAACATAGCGCCCTACATCACATCCAAGCTAAACCAGTTCACCCACAATGTACTTATGCGGCGCATCATTGGCCAGAAGAAGAGCACCGTCAGTTTCAGGTCGATCATGGACCGGGAAGGCATCCTGCTCATCAACCTTTCGAAGGGATTGCTCAGTGAGCTAGATACACGCTTGCTTGGCATGTTCATGATGGGCAAACTCTTCCATGCTGCGCTGGGGCGTACTGATCTGCCCGTTGCCGAACGGAAGAAGTTTTACGTCTACGTGGACGAATTCCAAAACTTCACCACACCCACCGTGGGCCAGATTCTCAGCGAGGCACGCAAATTCGGATTGTGCATGACCCTGGCGAACCAGCATTTAGCACAGTTGCGGAGCAGTCACCCACGCGAAAACCTTATGGATGCGGTTCTCGGTAACGTAGGAAACATCCTGCTTTTCCGTCTGGGTGTGCTGGATGCCGGTCTGTTGGAACAATTCACCCAGCCTTGGCTGGATCGCCAGGATCTGCAATACCTGCCTGACTTTCATATTGCAGCCCGCTTGCTTGCCGAGCATGAACCCATCAAGCCATTCGTATTCAAGACGGACCCCAAACCTCCCGCAAACGGCGACGGCTTGAAGCAACTGATTACTGAGGTATCCAGAAGCCGTGACTCACGACCTGCTTTGGAGGTTGATCGTTCAATCCTCGAGAGCATTCACAATGCCCTTGTCTCGGGGGCCGGCAAGCCGAAGATCCTTGCCAGTTAAGAAGCAAAGAATCGATTCGCAATTTGCCCACGTCCATCCCGTTTGCCGTAAAGCTTCCCTTATTTATCAACGGCCATAGGGAAGCCGCATTTTCCGCTGCCAAACAAGCCATTCGCCTGGTCGCCCAGCGCATAGCCTTCGATCGCCCGAGATAGAGAAAGGCGCAAATCACCGGATGTGAATCGCCCCTCACGGCATGGTGTTATGATTTTGAAAAATTGGACAAAACGATCGTTACCTGCTTCAGGGTTCCCCTATCCAAGGCAGGTAGGTGCGTGTTGTCACGAAAAAAGAAAGGGAGAGTCTTGATCGAAGTCCGCAAGAATTGGCCGGCAATGACCCTCCGTGGCAGCGGCAGCCTCTATCGGCCCGTGGCACCCATCGCTATCGGCAAGACTGCCACCGACCCAATTGTTCTGCGCTCCACACCAGGCAGGCTGGAGTGGTCACCACGCTGCATAGCCCCCCCGTCTTGCCGTACAGTCCCAACGGAGCAAAATAAGCTTGGCCCGACCACCTGTGTCATGGGCTCCACGCGGGCCTGCTGTCTAGACAATACGCTTTCATGAATCGGACCGGCACGTATGCGGGCTTGCTGGCTTGGCTGGTGGCGGCTTGCTTGCTGCTGGCGTGTAGCAACGCAACCCA
>CAZLOC010000721.1:0-1849 GCA_964560935.1 uncultured Anaerolineaceae bacterium
TTGTCCTTGAAGGTGTAGTAGACCCATGCCTGGTAGGCGATTACAATGGGAACGAAGGTGAGCGCCACCCCCAGCATGATCTTGAGTGTCAAGGGGCTGGATGCCGCATTGTAAATGGTCACATTGTAGGCCGGGTTCAGACTGGACGGAAGCAGGTTGGGAAAAAGCCCCACCACGCCAAAAAGTGTCGTCGCAACAATGGTGACGCAGGAGGAAAACCACGCCCGCCACCAATGCTGCTTCTGGATGTAGACCCGGACCATGAGCAGCGCGCCTACGGCCAAAAGAGGGATCAAACTCAGCGGAACCACGTAGAGGAGTGGGTTCTTCAGGTAGTTGTCGTAGAGCCGGGTGGAAAACCAGGTGGCCACGAGAAAAGCCACCGCCGCGAGCAGCAGGGGGATCCAGAGCGTCCGCGCCATGGACGCCGCCCGCTGCTGCAAGGCCCCCTCCGATTTGATGGCCAACCACAACGAGCCGTGCACCAGGAACAGGAACACGAACAACAGCCCACCCATGAGACCGTAGGGATTGAGCAGGGTGAACAGGGTACCCTGGTAAACGCCATCGGCATCGATGGGAATGCCGCGGAAGATATTGGCAAAGGCCACACCCAGCAGGAGCGCCGGCAAGAAGCTCCCGATCACAACACAAGAATCCCAGATGGCTCTCCATCTCGGGCTGTCCACCTTGCCTCGAAATTCGAAGGACACACCGCGCAGAATCAAAGCGAAGAGAAGCAGCATGAGGGCCGAATAGAGACTGCTGAAGAGCACCGCGTAGGCTTTGGGAAACGCCGCGAAGGTGACTCCACCGGCGGTGATGAGCCAGACTTCATTGCCATCCCAAAACGGTCCCATGGCGTTATAGATAATTCGGCGGTCGGTGTCATCTTTCGCCAGGAAAGGCGTCAGCGCACCGAGACCCAGATCAAAGCCGTCCAGCATGAAGTAAACCGCCCACAGGATGCCCCAGAGCACAAACCAGGTTGTTTCAAGCATGGCTCAATCCTCCTTCCACCTTCTCGTTCGCTGCTTCAGATTGATTGGATGCGGGACCTTTGCGGGCATATTTCACCAGAAGATAAAAGGCAGCGGCCCCGAGCAACGAGTACACCAGGACAAATGCAACCAGCGATACCGCTACCTGGGATGCGGCAATGGGAGATACCGCGTCGGCGGTTTTCATCAAGCCATAGACCACCCAGGGCTGCCTCCCGACTTCGGCCACAATCCAGCCCAACTCCGCGGCGATATATGGAAGCGGAACCGCATACAGCATGGTTTTCAGGTACCAGGGGCTGTCCAGCAGTTTGTTGCGCTTCCACCAGCCGATTGCGGTGAGCAGCACAAAAAGAAATCCCAGGGCGACCATGATGCGAAAAGCGAAAAAGGTGATGGTGACCGGCGGTCGCTCCTCCTTGGGGAAATCCTTCAAGCCTGTGACCACCGCATCCGGGCTTTCGTGAGCCAGAATGCTCAAAGCGCCGGGAATCCCACCGAATTCCACCAGGTTCCGTTCGTTTTTCTCATCCGGGATAACGAACAGATAGAACGGTGCATTGGACTTGGTTTCCCAGTGCGATTCGATGGCAGCCAACTTGGTGGGCTGCACTTCAGCCACATGGGATCCATTCATATGCCCCTGGATGACTGTCACGACCGAAAAAATCAGGGAGAAGCCGAGGGCCATGCGGAAGGATTTAGTGAAGAAGCCGACATGTTGTTTGCGCAGCAGGTGATAGGCACTCACCCCCATCACGAAAAACCCGCTCAGGATGTAGGCGCCCCCCACGGTGTGGAAAATCTCAATCAGCGCAGCCTTCTGCGTGATCACCGCCAGAAAGTCC
>CAZLOC010000722.1:0-1848 GCA_964560935.1 uncultured Anaerolineaceae bacterium
GTTGGGTTGCCGCGCGAATCCAGGATTTCCAATGCAGAAATGCCCTCAATAATAGTGTCCATGTTCCTCTCCAGGGGTTAAGATTTGAAGATGTATAACATCCTCATATTGTTTATTATGGCGCTAGTATAATCCACTTTCAAAAACCTTTGGCGTTACCTAACTGGCTGATATTTAGCAGACGGTCGCCATAGGGGAGTGAATTCATGGTCTGCACAAAGAAGTTGATTAAAAAAAACTACCGCAAGGCTCTGAACCTTGCGGTGGTTTCGTATGTTGCTGGTAGGCTATTTTCCCGTTGTGGATATCTTGAAGGGCAGATAAAGCGGGCAGATCGAGACCGCAGCAGTCAGTGCAAAGACAACAGCTAACACCAGTAAAACGATCCCGAATGTGCCGGATACCGTGCCGGTAAAGTATAGTGCTGCGAGGATGACTGCCAGAACCAAATGGACAATGCGGTCGGTGGAACCCACATTCGTAAAGCCCAAAAACGTGAAAAAATTTTTGGACTCGCTGATCACTGATTTCGGGTCACTTCTTGCTTCTATCCTTTGCCGCCTTAATCAATCCTAAAAACAGCGGATGCGGGCGCATGGGCCGTGATAAGAACTCCGGGTGGAACTGACTACCGACCATGTAGGGGTGGTCGACGATTTCAGCGATTTCTACCAGCTTGCCATCGGGGGACATGCCGGAGAAGACCATGCCGGCTTTCTCGAACTCGGTCTTGAAATTGTTGTTGAACTCGAAACGGTGACGGTGCCGTTCGTCCACGCTGGGGACGGCGTAGGCAATGCCCGCCTTCGTCCCATTTTGGAGCAGGCAGGGGTACAGTCCGAGGCGCATGGTGCCGCCCATATCGGTAATTGCGCGTTGTTCGAGCATCAGGTCGATCACGGGCGCTTCCGTCCCGCGGTCGAATTCAGATGAGTTGGCATCCTCGTGGCCGAGTACATCTCGCGCAAACTCGATGCACATAACTTGCATGCCCAGACACAGGCCGAGGTAAGGGACCTTGTTCTCCCGGGCGTAGCGCGCGGCTAGTACCTTGCCCTCGATGCCGCGCGAGCCAAACCCGCCTGGCACCAGAATGGCATCCGTGTTTTGGAGGATATCCCAACCCTTGTTCTTCTCCAGGTCGGTGGAATGTACCCAGCCGATTTCGACCTCCACGCCCTGCGCCAGCGCCGCGTGCTTGAGCGCCTCGCGCACCGACATATAAGCATCGTGTAGCTCGACATATTTGCCCACCAATGCGACCTTGAGGGTTGGTTTGGGCGTACGCACTTCCCTGACCAGCTTTTTCCAGGGTTTCCAATCCGGTGTCTGGGTGGCTTTCAGGTTCAGGCTTTTGATCACATAGTCAGCCACACCCGCCGCCTCGACCAGGAGTGGGACTTCGTAAAGCACGTCCGAGGTTACCATTGGAACGACAGCCTGCTTTTCCACGTCGCAGAACAGGGCAATTTTGTCACAGATGCCGTCCTCGATTGGGTAATCACAACGGGCGATGATCATGTTGGGTGAGATGCCGATCGAGCGCAAGGCAGCGACCGAGTGCTGGGTGGGCTTGGTCTTGATCTCGCCGGTTGCGCCGATATGGGGCAGCCAGGTGACATGGATGAAGAAGACGTTCTCGCGCCCGACCTCGTTGCGCATTTGCCGCAGGGCTTCCATAAAAGGCTGGGATTCGATGTCACCGACTGTGCCGCCGATTTCAACCAGCACAATTTCGGCCTTTGTTTCTTTTGCCACCAACCCGATCCGGCGTTTGATTTCGTTTGTAATGTGTGGAATCACCTGGATGGTGCCGCCCAGATAGTCACCATGCCGTTCCTTTTGGAT
>CAZLOC010000723.1:0-1840 GCA_964560935.1 uncultured Anaerolineaceae bacterium
TTCTCGCTCGTTTCACACAGGTTTCTTAACTATACAGGTTTAGTACTTCAAAATCAAATATTTTGGTATCATCTCAATAACTTGGGGTAGAAGAAAAAAGGAAGAGCGAGTAAACTTTGAGCCATGCTGGAAGACAATGAACTAAACGCCATCCAAGACGAAAATGCCCGGCAATTGATCCGGCGGCTGTTGAATTTGATCGAGAAGTTATCAGCAGATGTGCGTGACTTGCAAGCAGAGAATCAGGATTTACGAGATGAGATCAACCATCTCAAAGGGGAACAAGGCAAGCCAAAGGTGAAGGCGAATAAGCGAGTAGCGGAGAGCAGCAAGCATTCATCGGAAAAAGAACGCAAGAAAAGTCGAGCGCGGCACAAGTCCAGCAAGAAAGCCGAGCTCAAGATCGACCGAGAAGAAGTGGTGCAGGTCAAGCCAGAAACATTGCCAGCGGATGCCAGGTTTAAAGGGTACGAAGATGTGGTGGTGCAGGATATTCTGATAAAGACCGACAATGTGCGCTTTCGGAAAGAGAAATATTATTCTGTTTCCAGGGGCAAGACCTATCTGGCAAAACTTCCCCGAGGCTATGAAGGGCAATTTGGGCCTGGGGTGAAAGCGCTTATCCCGGCGTTGTATTTTGGGATGGGGAGCAGTGAGCCAAAAATTCTGGAGTTTTTTGCGAATGTTGGCGTGCAGATCTCCAAAGGTGAGTTGTCCCGGCTGCTGATCGAAAACCAGGATGAGTTTCATGCCGAAAGTGATGCGGTGTACGAAAGCGGGTTACGCAGTTCCGTCTGGCAGCACACTGACGATACGCTGACGCGGGTGAACGCGGAAAACCAGCATTGTCATGTGGTCTGCAATCCGGTGTACAGTGCGTACCGTACACTGCCACATAAAAACCGTTTGAGTGTGCTGGACGTGCTGCGCAACGGACGGCCGCGCCGGTTTCGCTTGAACCAGGCTGCGCTGGCACTTCTGGAAAACGTGCCGCTCTCACAGAAGACAAGTCAGAGTTTGCGAGCTTGTAGCAGCGAGCAGGAGATGGATGAAGCAGATTTCGAAAAACAGCTGACATGGATGTTGCCCAAGCTGTGGAAACAACAGCGCAAAGAGATAACCGACGCTGCAGCCATCGCCGCCTATTGGGCTGAAGAGAAATGGCCGGTGATCGATATCTTGCTGTGCGACGATGCCCCCCAATTCAACAAACTGACGCACTGGATGATGCTGTGTTGGGTGCATGAAGGGCGTCCTTACAAGAAACTGCGTCCGGTGGTGGCATTGCATCATGACTTGCTGGATACCTTTTTGAAGCGCTTCTGGGACTACTACCACGAACTCCTGGCTTATAAACAAAGCCCCAGTGAACCAGAACGTATTCGCTTGGAAGCCGTTTTTGACGATCTGTTCGCTACTCAGACCGGATACGAAGCCCTGGATGAACGCATTGCGAAAACGAGAGCGAAGAAGATATCTTTACTGTTGGTTTTGAAGCATCCAGAATTGCCCTTACACAACAACCCAGCAGAATTGGGGGTGAGACGCAGGGTGCGCAAGAGAGATGTCAGTTTCGGCCCGCGCACAGAAAAGGGTAGGCAGGCATGGGATACCTTTATGACCCTGGCTGAGACTGCCAGAAAATTGGGTGTGAGTTTCTATGCCTATTTGCGTGACCGGATCACCGGCGAATACGCCATTCCACCATTGGCTGAATTGGTGACACAAGCTGCTTCTCAACTCGGCCTACAACAACTTCGCCCTGCCCCTAATTATTGAGATGATACGTTTCACCGTACTTTGCAACTTTGCTTTCCCAGGTATTTTTCCAGAGATCCGG
>CAZLOC010000724.1:0-1836 GCA_964560935.1 uncultured Anaerolineaceae bacterium
GGCGTCCCGCAGTCGAGTCTCAACGGCCTCCGGCTCGCCGCCACCAAATAACGCAAAAGCATAGTCAACGCTGAGCACCGGCCTGAAGTGAACCAGCTCGTCGGGTAGCGCCTTTAGCCAGCCAAGCTCCGTGACTGTGGCTCCCTGTCTACTCCTGCGCATTTCTGGAATTGCCAGTTCAATCAGGGTCGCCGCTCCCTCGAAATCCTTTGCCGCCAGCGCATGGCGGATGGCATCCGATCGCAAACCGTTCCGCTCATACCACGCGCTCGCCCTTCGATGTAGGATATCTACTCGATCAGGCTGTACATCCATCAAATGTGTTTGCAAAACATCGGCGAAAAGACGGTGGTAGCGATACCATTGGCACATGTCGTCCAGCGGAATGAGAAACAGGTTGCTGCGTTCCAGAATATCCAGGGTCTCCTTGCCGTCTTGCCGTTTCGTGACTGCGTTGCACAGTGGCGCGCAAAACCTGTCGAGAATGGATGTTTGCAGCAAGAAGTTGCGAATAGGTTCAGGTTGCTGCTGAAGCACTTCTTCGGCCAGATAATCCAGCACATAACGATGGCTGCCGGTGAAAGCCCGGATAAAACTTGCGCTGTCTTCCCGACCTTGCATGGAGAGCGCAGCCAACTGCAAGCCAGCAATCCAGCCTTCGGTGCGGGCTTCCAACGCGGCTACATCTCCAGAGGAGAGATCCAACCCCATCATCCGGTTGAGAAATTCAGCAGCTTCGGCAGGGGTAAAACGCAAGTCCACGGCGCGCAATTCTGTGAGTTGCCCCCGAGCGCGAAGGCGGGCTAACGGCAGGGACGGATCTTCGCGCGTGGCGATGACCAGGTGCATCTGTGGCGGCAGGTGCTCGACGAGGAAAGCCAGGGCTTGATCAACCGGCTGAGAATCGATCGAGTGATAGTCGTCCAGGATGAAGAGAAAGTTTTTGGGAATGGCGGAAATTTCGTTGAGCAAGGCTGTTAAAATTACTTCAGTCGATGGCGGTTGAGGGGATTGGAGTGCAGCCAACAAACTCTCGCCAATTCCCGCCTTTATGGTTTGTAGAGCCGCTATCAGGTAGGAGATGAAACGCACCGGATCGCTGTCTCCTTCATCCAATGATAGCCAGGCGACCGGCTTCCGACAACTGGCAATCCATTCGCTGACCAGTGTTGTCTTGCCAAAGCCGGCAGGGGCGGAGATGAGTGTCAGTTTACGCCCCATCGCCAGCCCTTCGTTCAATCGCTCGATCAGATGCGGGCGCGGAACAATGCCGGGCCGGAGCTGAGGGATGTACAGTTTCGTGGCCAAAATCGGCGCGGACATAGATCAAGTATACAGCACATCACCCAAATTCAAATAGCGGCAAAACCCGGGCACAGTGGGATGGCGAGTGGCATCAGGTTTTGCTGTTATGTTCCACAGTAATGACTACATTTCCCTTTTTGTGACCTGCTTCGACATAGCGGTGCGCCTCGACGATCTGTTCCAACGGATAGCGTCTATCTATGACTGGTTTAATCTTCCCTACTTCAATCAACTCTGTGAGAAAGACAAGATCTTTGATCTTCTCACTTGCCGGCCTCAAACCCGCAGCCGCAAACTTTACCTTTTTGCTGCCGCTCTTTGCAGGCCATAACGCTTGAAGCATAATTACCGGCGTAGGGACCGTAGCAAGATAGATGCCTTCATCCGTCAGCGAGCCTTTGCACTCTGAAAACGAACGCTTGCCTACCGTGTCAAAAATAATGTCATAGGTCTTGCCGTTTTCGGTAAAATCCTCCTGGGTGTAATCAATCACCTGATCGGCTCCCAAAGATTTGACCCATTCCAAATTCG
>CAZLOC010000725.1:0-1835 GCA_964560935.1 uncultured Anaerolineaceae bacterium
ATGATTCCAGGCATCGATGAAGTAGTGAGTCAGCGCACCGGCACCCCGACCCTGGTTGTGAACCCATTCGCCAACATGGCGGTCGGCCCCAAAGTCCGGCCCCAGGCATTAATCACCGACGCGCCTTCCCTTTTTGTCGCTTGCGGCCTTGCCATGCGGAGGTTTGACCCCCAATGATCCGCATTAACCTACTCCCCCACCGTGAACTGGCGCGCGCCGCACGGATCCGTCAGTTCACTGTTTTGCTCGGTATTACCGTGGCGTTGGGCGTCGTCGTTGTCGTTATTGGACACAGCCTGATTGCCGCGCGTCAATCCGCTCAGGATGCGCGCAACGCTTACCTTGAGCAGGAAATCGCCAAGCTGGACACTCAGATCACCGAGATCCAGGAAATCCGCGCGCAGACGCAGGCATTGCTGGAACGCAAACAGGTCGTCGAAACCCTGCAATCGAACCGTACCGAAGTCGTTCATTTGTTTGACCAGATGATCCGTCTGCTGCCCGATGGCCTCTATCTAAAATCCTTTAAGCAAGATGGCAAGGTCATCACCATCAACGGCTACACCCAGTCGAGCGCGCGCGTTTCCACGCTGATGCGTAATCTGGAGAGTTCGCCCTGGTTCGAGTCGGCCAAGTTGGACGAAATCAAATCTGCGACGGTCAATAATTTGCGTGCCAACGAGTTCTTGCTGACGGTCAGTCAGCGCCGTCAGGAAGCTGACAATGCAAAAGGTAAAAACACAATAAAAGATGAAGCAAAAGATAAAGGGGGCAAAGCATGACCCTGGACGAGATCAATAAACTCAATCTGAAAACCTTGGCTGACTGGCCGTTGCCAAGCAAACTGGCTGCGTTGGCGCTGCTGTGCGTGGCGATCGTGGTGGCGGGATGGTGGTTAGATTGGCGTGTTGGGATGGGTGCACTGGAGACCTCCAAGACCAAGGAAAAAGAACTGCGCAGCACGTTCACAAACAAGAAAAACCAGGCCATCAATCTGGATGCATACAAACGGCAACTGACCGATATCGATCAGGCTTTCGGCGCACTGTTGAGGCAACTGCCCAACAAGCAGGAAATGGACGCGTTGATTACCGATGTCAATCAGGCGGGCTTGGGACGTGGCCTGCAGTTCGATCTATTCAAGCCCGAGCCCGAAACCGTATCCGAGTTTTATGCGGAAACACCGATTCGCGTCAAGGTTAGCGGCAGCTACCACGATATTGCAGCCTTCGTAAGCGATGTCTCCGCGCTGTCGCGTATTGTCACCCTGCAGAATATTTCGATGGAGCCCGGCAAGGACGGCGTGCTGAATATGGATGCCGTCGTTAGAACTTACCGTTACCTGGGCGAGGCGGAAATCAACGCTCGCAAGCAGGCCGCGGCCGAGGCAAAAGCCGAGTTAGACAAGGAGAAAAAGAAATGAAGCGCCTTGTCGGCTTACTCATGATGCTGGCTCTGGCAGGATGCGGCGGTAGCGGCATTGACGATTTGCCAAACTTTGTCGCTGAGTCCGGCAAGAATATGCAGGGCAAAATCGAGCCGCCGCCCGAGGTCAAATTGTATGAACCGTTCACCTACGAAGCATTCGATCTGCCCGATCCCTTCAAGCCGAGAAAACTCTCGATTGGGGGGGGCGGCGGTACGCAGCCCGACCTCAACCGTCCCAAGGAACCCCTTGAGTCCTTCTCGTTGGAAACTCTGAAAATGGTGGGCATGGTGTCCAAAAAAGGGACGATCCATGCGGTGATCAAAACACCGGATAACGCGATTTACCATGTCAGGAAAGGCAATTACGTCGGCCAGAACTTTGGCCTTGTTACGCAAATTGGCGACAG
>CAZLOC010000726.1:0-1829 GCA_964560935.1 uncultured Anaerolineaceae bacterium
TGTCTATCCCAACAGCCCAATGGGTGGAAGAGTAATAAAGCCGGCTGCGTTTCTCCCAACCGAATGAGCGGCTGTACTGGTAGATCTGAGTATAGGGTACAGTCACCTCACACAGCTGTCCCGTCTCTGGTAACTTATCAACGATTTCGTTAAAGCGGAATTCAACACGCTGAACATAGCCGCTATGTAGATAGCCTCCCCAAACGCGATACCACACGGGGTTGTATGGTGGCCCGCTGGGGGGAGTTAATTCATAGTAGAGGTTGACAAGATCGTCGGAGTGGAGGTAGCTGACTGTTTCACCTTCTGGCCAGGATGGGTGGATAAAAACGCTAGAATCACGTGTGACGCGTCCCAATTGAGCCCCGGGTAAACTATGTTCGTCCTGTGGGTCAGGGAGGGGCTTGAACGCGAGGCTGCCGACAGCGAGTCCAGCAACTTTCAAGAAATCACGGCGAGTGAGTTTGTATGACATTGCAGGTGATTATATGGTGTCCGGGCGAAATATTTATTATAAATTGATTAAGGCATCAGTATTGGCCTTGAGGTAGTAATCACGGAAGGCGGCAGTCTCAGCTAGAAGGACTTTCAACTGTTGTGCAATTTGACGCGAATTCTCTGAGAGAGTTTTATTCCCTTCTTGTACGACCAGCTCATCTCCATTTTGCTCTATAACGATGATGTATCCATGTGCTTCTAGCCAGGAGATACCAACCTGGATAGTTCGGATGCGATGAGCTGATGCCGCAGCGAGGTCTGACAATTTGATACAGCCACGCTTCGCTGCTAAGGCGTATTTGACTAATCCTGCGAGTCGTTTGAGAAAGGCGTCTGGCTGATCCAGTTCAGGATTGACGCCAAAAAAAAAGATTTCCTCAGGCAAGGTTTTATCAAAAACAGCTCGAAGTTCATCAGGGCCGGGGGGTATCGTCCAAACAACCAAAATCTTGCAGGGGGTAACCAGCTTGTGACGATTAAGGCTGACTAATGTGGGCACAGAGATCGCCTCAGACCAAACTTGGATAGATTCATGCTTGAGTAATGGGCTAATTAAGGAAATAGGATTTATTTCCTGACGATAATCGGCTATATGGAGTGGCTTGTGCGAGGTTACTAGCTGTATCGGCTCATCTTTGATGGGGCGATAATCCACCCATTCGACCTGCACATCATGCTGACCGCGGTATGTTGTCGCCCGAACTGTATAAGCCATGTCGAATTTGCCTTGTGGAACAGGCCAATCAGCACCCTGCCACCAGATTACCTTTTGGTTAGAGCCGGTCTCGTCTTCAACAGTAAAAAGTAAGTGTTCACTATTGCGACCAACGGATGTATAACCCGCCAGACTAAGGCGCCGAGTAGCTAAAAGTGGTGCAGGATTGCCTGGTCCAAAAGGAGAGAGACGCTCGATCTGTGTGACTAAGTCAAGGGATAAGTCTGAAAGAAGAAAATAGGAATCAATTTGCAGGGTGGGAACCGTTCGGTCTTCGCCATCGGTTTCCTTGATTGTGCGTGCTAATGATTGTTGAAATTCTGGGATATTTTCTGATTCGAGGCTCAGACCGGCAGCCATGGGGTGCCCGCCAAAGCCAATTAGTAAATTACGATGAGCTGCAATGGCTTCCGTAATGTTAATTCCCTCGACAGAGCGCGCCGACCCGCGCGCGGGTTGACCCGTAGGCGTTGATAGCAGAATTGTTGGCAATTTATAGCGCTCAACAAGCCGACTGGCAACAATGCCGATCACGCCAGCGGGCCAAGTGGGATTGTGGAGCACAATAACGCCTTTTTCGAGTTCAGCCTTTGGATCAATGATGGCTGTAGGATGA
>CAZLOC010000727.1:0-1824 GCA_964560935.1 uncultured Anaerolineaceae bacterium
TCTACCGGCTATTGGTGGATCGGGTCATCGACCGGGGCCTTGCTACCCTGTTTTTCGAAAACGACAACAAGGTAATCGACGGCAGCATCGACGGCATGTGTCAGGGGACGGTCGCAATGGGCCGCCTGCTCGCCTTCTTCAATTCAGCGATGATCCAGTACCGCTTGCTGGCAACTTTTGCGGTCTTGGTTTTACTATCGTTCTACTTCTTCCTGTAGTTTTGAACTTTTTCTTAGTTGATCGATTCTGTTTGAACCACGAAGGACACGAAGAGCGCGAAGAGGAAGCATTGATGGTGAACGCACACGTCCTCTGGTCCGTTTAAGAGGAGATCCGTGCTCATCCGGCAAGGAATTTCTGAATTTCCCTATCTTTCCGCCATCCTCCTGAGCTGTGTGGTGGGGCTGCTAGTCATCCTTTGTATGCCTGAGCAGCGCAAAACGCAGATCAAATGGGTGAGCGCCATCTTTTCCGGCATCACCCTGGTGCTCTCCGCCTACCTGTTTCTTGCCTACGATAAGAGCCTGGGCGGGCTGCAATTCGTGGAAAAGCTCCAGTGGGTGCCGCCGTTGGGCATCCACTATTTCAACGCCGCGGATGGCTTCAATCTGCCCAACCTGCTTCTCACCGGCATCGTGTTCTTCACCGGCGTGCTCACCATGTGGGAACTGGAGATGCGGGTCAAGGAATATTACGCCCTCTATTTCCTCATGGTCACCGGCGTATTTGGCCTTTTTATGAGTATGGACCTGTTCTTCATTTTCATTTGGTATGACGTCTCTCTGTTCCCCATGTATCTACTGATCGCCATTTGGGGCAGTACCCGCAAGGAATACGGGGCCATGAAGCTGACCCTCTATCTTTTGGCGGGAAGCGCCCTGATCCTGCCGGCCATCGTATATCTCTTTGTCAAGTCGGGTCTGAATACTTTTGATATCGTGTCCCTGATGCAACCGGGAACCTTTACCGCCGCCCAGCAGAAATTTGCGTTCCTGCTGCTCTATTTGGGTTTTGGCATTCTGGCCGGTGTCTGGCCTTTTCACACCTGGTCGCCGGTCGGCCATGTGGCGGCGCCGACCGGGGTGAGTATGGTGCACGCCGGCGTGCTGATGAAGATCGGCGCGTTTGGCGTGTTGCGAGTGGCCATCTGCCTTTGCCCGGAAGGCTGGAAATACTGGGCCCAGCTGATGGCACTGCTGGCCTCCTTTGGAATCATCTACGGAGCGCTGGTGGGTTTGCGCCAGACGGATCTCAAGTATGTGATCGGCTACTCCAGCGTGTCGCATATGGGCATCGTCGGTCTCGGTTTATCCACTGTCACTGTGGACGGGCTCAATGGTGCGGTCTACCAAATGTTTGCCCATGGGGTGATGACCGCTCTGCTGTTTTCCTCGGTCGGCTACATCTACGACCGGACCCATACCAAAATGATCCCGGAGCTTGGCGGGTTGAGCCGCATCATGCCGGTCGCCTCGGCCTATTTCATCGTAGCGGCCCTGGCCGGCATGGGCGTCCCGGGTCTGGCCAATTTTTGGGGGGAACTGCTGGTGTTGATTGCAGCGTTTAAGGTCTATCCGGTGCGAGGCGTTCTGGCCGTGCTGGCCCTGGTAGTCAGTGCGCTGTTCATGCTTCGCGTGGTGCAGCGAACCTTCTACGGCCCCATCAATGAGCGCTATGCGCAACTGCCCGATGTCCCTTTCCACCTGGGCATTCCGCGAATGATCCTGGCCGGGGTCCTGGTGCTGTTGGGACTTTACCCGTCGCTCCTGTTGGACATGATTGAGACCGCATCGCTTCCCTTTATCAGGGGATTGCCGGGATGAA
>CAZLOC010000728.1:0-1820 GCA_964560935.1 uncultured Anaerolineaceae bacterium
GTAATTTTGTTGCTTATCACTCTCACCGCAAGGCAAAACTGGCTCAGTTGGCGACTCTCGCTCCTAACCTTGCGCTGTAATACTAATTGTTTACTCGATAGTTGTATTTTAGCGTTTTTTGGGCAATCGTGATATTCTTGCTGCCATCCTGTAAACAGGCAGAAATCTGATGCAACTTCCGATCATTGAACCTGCGCCCCTGGTGGCAGCCCATGCAGATGCTTTTCGTGATCTGTTTGAGAACCGCTGTCAGTTTCAACATTTCGAGAACTACCTGACGGGCTTGCTGGTGTTACCGAACAAGAGCATGGCGAATATTGCGCGGTGTGTGGTAGAGAGTGCGGATAAGACGAACCTCTCGCGGTACTTTTCCACTGACCGCTGGGAGCAGGAACAGATCAATCACCGTCGAGTGGAATATGTGCTGCGGCAGACGAAACGTGTGCGGCTGGCGAAAGAGCGCTCGGCGTTGATCTTGGACGACACCTTGTGTGAACATGTCGGGAGTTTGTTCGAGTACATCGACCGTCATTACAATCATGGCGACCATACCTATCCGCTGGCGCACAATCCTGTGACCAGCCATTATGTGAGCGGACCGGTGCGCTTTCCGGTGGATTTACGGCTGTATCGTCGTTATGAAGAAGTGACCCGTTGGGAAGAGTTCGTGCGTAAGCATTTTCCCGAGCGGGAGATACCCATGAAGAAAAAGGAGCGGGCGCAGTTCCACAAAGCGATCGACCCTGTTTTGTTTGCAGACCCGGAGTTTCAGGCATTGCACCAACAGTTTCGCACCAAAATCGCCCTGGCGAAGGAACTGGTGGAAGGGGCCATCCGCCACAGATTGCCCTTCAGTGTGGTGTTATTCGACAGTTGGTATCTGGCGGAAGAGTTTATCACCTTCCTGCGCCGTCGCCGGAAGGACTGGATCAGCATCCTCAAGAAGAACCGCAACCTGGAAACCAACAGTTTTGCGTTGAAGGACGCTCAAGGAAAACGCATCCCCCTGGAGGGCCCACATATCAGTGTCGAAGACCTGGTTGGGCTCATCCCTGCCAACGCCTATCGTGCCGTGAAAGTGGGCGACCACACTTACTGGACATTCACGCTGGCCGTGCGCATTCCCGGCTTGGGCAAAGTCCGTCTGGTGATCAGTTTTGATAACGCAGAACTCACAGGCACATATGCCGTCTTGGTCTCCAACCGTGTGGACTGGACGGCGAAACGGATCATTCCAACCTATTTGCAACGCTGGCCGATTGAGACTTTTTATCAGGATGGTAAGGAACATCTGGGCTTCGACGAATATCGCATGCGCAACGCTAAAGCCATTCAAAAACATTGGTGTCTGGTGTTCGTAGCCTATTCGCTTTTGCACCTGGATTGTCTGCCCACCTCACTGCAACAAAGCCGCTTGCCCATCAAAACCATTGGGGAAGCCTGTCGGCAACAAGCGCAGGCGCTCATCGAAGCGCTCATTCTCTACGCTTCCAGCCAACTTCAGCAGGGCCAGAAAGCCAATGACCTTTTCGCTTACTTATTCGCCAAACAACAGGTCTTTGCTATCGCTTGACGATTTGCATCTTTATGTCAAAATACAACTTCCGAGTTAGAAATAAAGTTGCGACACCCCTCAAGTGCAAATCTGGTTTTTCCAACTCCAGGTTTCCCAGAAACAACAACTAAATCATAATCTTCTAAGGCATTAGTAAAATCATCGAGTTCTTTTTCTCGGAAATGGAAATTTGTTTCCAAAGTAGTAGCAAATTTGCTTTTCCCATAAAGAGAAGGAAATGATTCAAGAGGAATAATTTGGCCTG
>CAZLOC010000729.1:0-1810 GCA_964560935.1 uncultured Anaerolineaceae bacterium
AAATACGTACCGAGCTGCTCCGCCCGTTCCGCCAGTTTCTCCTCGCGGATCACGCGCAGCGAGGCGCGTGCCACCGCTGCCCCCAGCGGATTCCCGCCGAAGGTGGAGCCGTGTTCCCCCGGCGCAAACAGGCCCATGATGGGCCCGTCGGCCAGCGCCGCAGAGACAGGATAGAAACCGCCCGAGAGCGCCTTGCCGATCACCATGATGTCCGGGCGGACGCCTTCGTAGTCACAGGCGAACAACTTGCCGGTGCGTCCCAGGCCGGTCTGGATTTCATCTACGATGAAGAGCAGGTTATTCTTCCTGCAAATCTCGGCCACCTGCTTGAGATAGCCTTCCGGCGGCATGATTACCCCTGCCTCGCCTTGGATCGGTTCCAGCATCACCGCAGCGGTATCCGGCGTGACGGCCCGCTCGATCGCCGCCGAGTCGCCATAGGGAACGATGACAAACCCCGGCGTGAACGGACCGAAATCGTCACGGTAAAGCGGTTCGGTCGAAAACGAGATTTCAGTCGTCGTCCGTCCGTGGAAGTTGCCCTCACACACGATGATCTCGGCCCGGTGGCGCGGCACACCCTTGACCAGATACGCCCATTTGCGCGCCAGCTTGACCGCCGTCTCGACCGCCTCCGCGCCGGAGTTCATCGGCAAGGACATTTCATAGCCGGTCATCTCAGCCAGTTCTTTGTAAAGCAGCGGCAACTGGTCATTGCGAAAGGCGCGCGAGGTCAGCGTGACCTTTTTAGCTTGCTCCACCAACGCTTCCAGGATTTTCGGGTGCACGTGCCCCTGGTTGACCGCCGAATAAGCGCTCAGGCAATCCAGGTATTTCCTGCCGTCCACATCGTAGACCCAAACCCCCTCCGCCCTGTCGATGACGACATCCAGGGGGTGATAGTTATGCGCACCGTACTGCTCTTCGAGTTGGATGTAATCCTGCGTTTCCATTAATTCACCTTTTCTAAGATTGTTGCTCTGCCCCTGGCCCCCACCCGCCCTAGCGGGCACCCTCCCCCATTTTCCACTGAAGTTCGTGGAAAATGGGGGAGGGATGGGGAGGGGGTTTAAGCTACTTCCAACAACCTCGCCAAAATGGCCTTCTGCGCATGCAAGCGGTTATGCGCCTGCGGGAAGATGGCCGAGTGCGGCCCATCGGCCACTTCGTCGGTCAGCTCGTGGTTGCGGTGCGCGGGCAGGCAGTGCATCACGATCACATCCTCCTCCGCTTCGCTGACCAGTTTGGCATTGACCTGGTAGGGTGGGAAGACTTTCTCGCGCCTGGCGGCTTCTTCCTCCTGTCCCATGCTAGTCCAGGTATCGGTGTAGATGACCTGCGCGTTTTTGACCGCTTCGTGCGGATCGCGCAGGTAGGTGATCTTCGCGCCAGATTTGGCAGCCAATCCTGCGCCGGTTGTCTGTGCCGCCTTGGGCACATCGTAACCCTCGGGGTTGGCAATCGTGAAATTACCCCCCAGCATGACGGCGATGTGCATCAAAGAGACCGCTACATTATTGCCATCGCCCACATAGGTGACGTTGATGCCTTTCAGCGTACCGAATTTTTCGATGATCGTCTGCGCGTCGGCCATGGCCTGGCAGGGATGGCTGAAATCGCTCAGGCCGTTGATGACCGGCAGCGACGACCACTTCGCCAGTTCGACCACATGGGCATGTTCGAATACGCGCGCCATCACGGCCTGCACGTAGCCGGACAGCACGCGCGAAATATCAGAAATCGCTTCGCGCTTCCCCAGCCCGATCTCATTGGGGGAAAGGTAAAGCGCGTCGCCGCCCATATGGCGCAT
>CAZLOC010000730.1:0-1808 GCA_964560935.1 uncultured Anaerolineaceae bacterium
GTGTACCGCTTTGAATTATATGATTTCAGGTGTTCACTTTTAATCTTTAAATCTTAGTAAAACGGTTCACTTTTAATTCTTAATTGGCAAAAAAAAATTTTTACTTGACAATTAATATACAATTTAGTATATTTAAATTAAAAATAATGGGATGATAAGCAAAGGGGGACATTCAAAAACACTACATATCTGAAAAAATTCTGATTTTACACTAATAAAAGTTTATATCCCGACAAAGCCAAACTCTTCGTGAAAAGGGTGCGGAAAGCGCCGGGTCCCGAATATATTTGGGATAGCCGAACTGCCGAAGGATCAAAGAGGTAGTTCGGCGTTTTTATTTTAAGCTTATAGGATGGTCATGAGAATGTATGTATTGCCGGCATGGCAACATTCTCTCTAACAAATATTCTAAAGAAAAAGGAGGGTAAGAAAATGAGAAGGCTTCAAGGAATATTACTTGTGATTGTTTCCCTTGCTGCATTCAGTATATGCTACGGTGCCTTGACTGTTCCCACTGATATTCAACAGCCCGGAACTCAACCACAGCAAGTGGGCAATCTGGAATCACCTGATAAATGTGACAACTGCCATGGGGGGTATAACAGGGCTGTTGAGCCGGCTTTCAATTGGCGCGGAAGCATGATGGCCAATGCAGGCCGTGATCCTATTTTCTGGGCAACTCTTGCTGTTGCCGAACAGGATTTCGATGGATCGGGAAACCTGTGCATCCGCTGTCACAGCACCGGTGGCTGGTTTGCAGGGCGAGCGGTGCCAACAGATGGTTCAGCATTGGCAGCAGGTGATGCGGATGGTGTTGAATGCGATTCATGCCACAAGATGACGGATACGAACAACGCCGAACATTTGGGAGTAATGATTGATCCTTTCATTGCGAATGACCAAACGATTTCGCCTATTAAAGGTACTGGTTATTATGGTTCTGGAATAATGTCACTCTGGGGGGGCGCTGATAAGCTTGGGCCGTTTAGTGATGCAGTAGCCAGACACCAATTTAAACAGTCAAAATTCCATCGCGATGTTGACTATTGTGGATCGTGTCATGATGTCTCAAATCCTGCTGTTGGAGATCTGGCACACAATAACGGGCGACAAGTTACATCTGATGCGGTAACGGCAAGCGGGGTGCCGGGCTCTCCCGTAGACGGGAAAGCGGCTTTTAACAACTTCCCTTATCAGTATGGAATTGTCGAGCGGACTTATAGTGAGTACTCTTCGGGTTCGCTCTCCAAGACTCTCGTGTCGGATTATGCAAGTCTTCCAGCCGACCTGAAAGCTGGTGCTATTAAAGCTGCTTTTGACAGTGCTAAGGGTAACTATGCAGACGGAACAGCACGCTACTTTAGTTGCCAGACATGCCATGTGCGTGCTACGACAGGCGTTGGGTGTAATAAATCCGGTGTGCCGGTGAGACCTGATTTGCCTTTGCATGATATGACCGGCGGAAACTACTGGATGCCCGATGTAATCTTGTACCAGAATACACATAGCATGTTACGACTTGGCGGCGGTCTTACCACATTACAGATCGATGCCATTACTGCAGGAAAATCAAGGGCAGCACAGCAACTTAATCTCGCGGCGGCTCTTTCTGTGAGTGGTAATATTCTGAAGGTAACAAATCTCACCGGGCACAAGTTGATATCCGGGTATCCCGAAGGCAGGCGCATGTGGCTGAATATCAAATGGTATAACAGCAGCAATGCGCTCCTGCGCGAGGATGGTAAGTATGCCTCCATTGCTGTCTCAACACCCGGCGTACCAACTTCAGTAAAAACAATTGTAAATTT
>CAZLOC010000731.1:0-1808 GCA_964560935.1 uncultured Anaerolineaceae bacterium
TGTGCTTTCGAGCGCTTCCCCAGCTTCCATTGATACATCCCCTCCCAGAGATGGGCGCGCGGGATGCCGATGGGGAAGAAGGCCGCAAATTGTTTGAGGCCTTTCAGACTGGCGCGCGCGGCTTTTGCGGCGGCTTTTACCTCCGCCGCGTCGACGTCCCACAGGCTGATGCCCACTTCTGCCACGCCGGCATATCCTTCCAGTGCATAGAAGGCGTTCGGCTGGGTTTTCAGGATCAATGCCTGGGAGGCCGCCGCGGCTTCCCGCGCCTGTTCCGGCTGGCCGTTCCATAAGCGCGCCATGGCCAGCACGCCGTACGCCCAGACCTGGTCTGCCGAACCGATTTTGTTCACCAGGGTGACGGCTCTTTCCAGCAATGGGAGCGCGTCCGCCAGCCTGTCCTGGCGCATGGCGATCTCGGCCTGTTGCACCAGCGCCCAGACCTGGGACTGGGGATTTTCCGCCCGCAGCGAAAGTCCTTCCAGTTCGCGGCGCAGTTCGAGTGCGCGTTCCACCCCCCCCTGGGGCAGCAGCGTCGAACTGTAGATGGAGGTCAGTTCCTCCCAGCGGCGGAAATTCCCGGTGTTGGCGTAGACGCGATAAGCTTCCTGCGCCTGCTTCTCCGCCTCCTCCCAGCGGCCAATGCCCAGGTTGTACATGGCCAGCAACTCGGAGGCAAAGCCCGCCTCCTGGCGCGAGGCGACAGTCATGGCCTTCTTCGCCAGGTCCACATACAGCGGGGCCAATTTGTAGGGCGAGAGGAATCCCGTCACGACAGCCATGGCTCCATAGGCTGTCGCCAGCAGGCCGGAAGGAGGCGCTTTCTCGGCCTCGTTCAATTCGGAAACAGTGACGTACATGGCGGCGATGGGATTGCTGGTATGGTAGATGGCTACCCCCAGATCCTGGAAGATGTGGGCGGCCTTGAGATTGACCCCCGGTTCCCGTGCACTGCCCAACCGACTGCGCCACAGCCTGTGGACCGTCTGCTGGAGGATACCCCCCAGCAGGCCGAGCGCGTATCCGCCCATGCTTTTCGGCACGCGCCTCCCCAGATAGGCCAGCGCCGCCCGGAAATGGTCGATGCTTTCATCGATATGCCCGATGCTCAAATAGGCATAGCCGATCTTTTGTTCCCAATCGGCCAGGGCCAGTTTGTCGGTGACGTGCATTTCTTTCTTATTCAATTCCAGGGCTTCGCTCAGGAAATGGATGACTTCCTGGTTCGCGCCCAGCCCTGCGGCCTGCTCACCAGCCCTGGCAAGATATTCGATGGTCTTCTGGGGGTTCTCGGCCAGCCTCCAATGATGCACGAGCAACGGGTAGTAGGATGACAGATCTTCCACGCGGGCCTGTTCGAACCACTGCGCGACAGTGCGATGCAATTCCCGCCGTTGGGCAAATAACAACAGATTGTAGGCCACTTCCTGCGTGATGATATGTTTGAAGATATAAGAAATGTCGGGCTCGGGCGTTTCGAGCGGGGTGATGTCCAGGCTCTCGAGGTGACCCAAGTATTCGGGCAAGCGTGGCTTGTCCGACTCGACCGGGTGAATATCACGCAAAAGGTGCAGGGCGAAGATCCTGCCGACCACGCTGGCAACTTTCAAGAGCAACTGCTCCTGGGCGGGCAGGGTGTCGATGCGGCTGATGATCACGCCGTCGATGGTGTCCGGGAAGTCCACTTCGCGCAGGTCGCCGGCATCCGGCGCAAGGCGGCACTCGCCGTCCGCAATGGTGATCAGGCCGGTGTCGCGCAAGGCATAAGCCAGTTCCTCGCTGAAGAATGGGTGACCCTCTGCTCGGTC
>CAZLOC010000732.1:0-1801 GCA_964560935.1 uncultured Anaerolineaceae bacterium
CCTTTTGCTTGACTTTCATCATGCGCAAATCACGTTCTGCCTGATTGTTATCGAATGGCACATTAAAATCATACATAAAGGCCAGCACCGCCTCTTTGTGTTCTCGCAAGCGCAAAAGCAAGTTGCGCGCTGGGTTTTGCTTCAGCCGTCCACGTTGCCCTGGTTTGCGGCAGTTCTCTTTTGAGGGCGGGTTGGCTCGCAAGCCCTTGTGTACCAACTCATCATAGGCTGTACTGAATGCGTTGGATTGTCTGACACTCAATGCCGTTTCCGCTTTCCGTTTGACCGCTTCCACTTTTTCTTTGATCTTCGAGAGCAAGTCAATCAATTCTCGTACCCATTTTTGCGGGTAGCGTTCCAAGAGGAACAGTAGGCAGCGCAAATGATGAGCATTACACAAGGCATGCTCTACTTGGTACTGGAAATAGGAAGCCAGGTCATCATGCACTGCGCGCCCGTGGAAACGCGGCAAGATGTTGATTGCATTGAGTGCCACGCTGCCTCGCTTGGGGTGCATGGCGTAGTACGTCAAGAGGGAGGTACTGGCCGTATGCAACCAGTTCAAAACGCCATTGATCATCATGCCCGTCTCGTCAAAGTGACCTACTGCCTCATGCGCCACCAAATGTTCTTTGACGGCTTGGTTGGACTGCTCCACCTTCTGGGCGGCTTCGGCACAGGCCGTCACAATCGTTCCTTCGGACGGGCGATGGTTGTAGAACTCATCCAACAGGTCACAGGTTCTTTCCAACGGAAGATGTTGCTCCGTATTCAGATACGCCATCTGCGCCTTGATTTCTGGACCATATTGCACGGCCTTGCTCACTGCCCGCGGAAAGGCGGCGCGGGTTTCCTTACCACAGCATGCACAGGTCTTGATCTCGACGCGATGTTCTGTGACTTTCATCTGTACTTTCGGCAAATCGAACACCTGCCGGGTTTCGTATCCCCTGGCTCTCCGCCGCCGCAACCCTTGACCACAATGCTGGCAGGCTCGCACACGATGGACTTTGACAAAATCAGGCTTTTCGACGGCTTTCAACGTCTCGCCCGAATGCCCCCTCTGACCTCCGCTTTTTCGCCTGGATCGTTTTCGCAAACTCTTCGGGCGGGGTACAGGTTGATCGTATCCATCACTGGACGGCGGCTTACCGCTGTTGCGGCTGTTCTTGGCGAGTTGGTCTTCCAATCTTTGCATGCGTTCTGCCAACGCCATCATCGTTGTTTGGAATAACAAAATCACCGCTTCTCGCCCCTCCTCATATGCCGCATTTATCTCTTCGCTACTCGGCAGGTGGATCGCTCTCATGAATCGTATTTTCACCGACCTTTATGTTTTTGACAACCCGCTACTCTATTTTGCCTGAGTAGTTACGAAAAAGTTGTCATGTGAAAAAGCAGGATTGCCAAATTGGCAGCATATCTGCTCTTCAATTAATTCGATCTGCGTTCCAATGACCAAGTCCCTGCCAGATGGTGGGGATATTTTCTATTTTGCTGCATTGCTTTTTGGTATATAACAATTGCAATTCATATTGTTTTTCAGAATGTAAATTGGTTGTGAAATGAGAAAAGTATTCTCCAATCTGCCTAAATTGCTTAAGCTTACTTACCAGGGCTGGAAAGAAGATAAGGCTTCCCGCCTGTCTGCCGCGCTGGCCTACTACACAATTTTCTCCCTGGCCCCTTTACTTGTGATCGTCATCGCTATTACAGGTCTTTTCTGGGAACAAGGTGCTGTCCAGTCACAAGTGATGAATCAGATCCAGGGTCTTGTAGGCGCAGAAGGCCGCACGTTCGT
>CAZLOC010000733.1:0-1801 GCA_964560935.1 uncultured Anaerolineaceae bacterium
CGCTGTGACCAAATTCAAAGCAGGCGACCCGGTGTTTGCGTGGTCTGCTCTGCGCTTGGGCGGATATGCGGAATACATCTCTCTGAGTGAAAGTGCAATGATGGCGATCAAACCAGCCAACATATCCTATGCAGAAGCCGCCGTCATCTCGGTTGGAGGATTTGAAGCATGGCAATATCTGAAAGGAAATATTCAGACCGGGCAGATGGTATTGATTGTTGGCGCAGGCGGAAGCATCGGCACGTTTGCTGTGCAGATCGCCAAATACTATGGGGCTGAAGTGACAGCGGTGGATAGCGCCGGGAAGTTTGATATGCTGCGCTCCATTGGCGCTGACCATGTGATTGATTACACACGAGAAGATTTCACAAAAAGCGGTCAAACGTATGATGTGATCTTCGATGCACCGGGTAAGAGCTCTTATTCCCGCTGTAAAAAAATATTAAAGCCCACTGGGAAATTTCTTTCCGCCAATCCGGGCATGTCAGAGCAGATTCGAACAATGTCGAGATTGATCACACGCCGCAGGGTAGCAGCGCCTGAGAATACAAACAAAAGGACCGAATATTTTATGTCTCTCAGAGAGTTGATCGCGGCAGGGAAAATAAGATCGGTCATCGATCGACAATATCCATTAGAACTGACTGCCGAAGCCCATAGGTATGTCGAAACAGGGCAAAAAAAGGGAAATGTCGTCATAACTGTCGAGCATAATAACAAAACCTAACTGCGCGTTGCACCCGACTTTGCTCCGCTGCGCTTCGCGGCGCGGCTGAAGCGCAAACCGTTGGGCGGCCCTCGTTATCAAGAACGTTCTCTTGTTTATCACACTATCAAAGATGGAACCAAGGATGGTCTATGTCAGTGAATCAACTACGCGTTGCAATGATCACAGGAGGAAACAGTGGCATTGGATTCGCCGTTGCTAACAAGCTAGCAGCGAAAGGCTATGGTGTCATTCTGGCGTCTCGCAACCAACAAGCCAGCACGAAGGCGATTGCGCAGATCCGCGCCGTCAATCCAAGTGCCCTAGTCGAGTCAATCCCGCTTGATCTGTCTTCATTCGTCTCGGTGCGACAGTGCGCGTCCGCGTTTCAATCCAAAGGTTACCCATTGAACATTCTGATCAACAATGCTGGAGGATCAGTCTCTGGCAGGCAAGCCAGTTTCACTGTCGATGGATTTGAGTTGACCTTTGGCACAAATCACCTGGGACACTTCTTGCTCACGAATCTATTGCTCGAAGACTTGAAACGATCCGCTCCAGCACGAGTGATTACGGTGTCATCGGAACTGCATAATCCGGCTTATGCAGGTGGACCAGCGCCAGATTTCGACTACGACAATCTGAGGGGAGAGAAGTACTACAACCCCCAGGTCTTCTACCGGAATTCAAAATTGGCTAACATATGGTTTGCATATGAGCTGCAACGCCGGCTCACTAGCACAGGTGTCACCTCAAATGCCGTATGCCCGGGCTTTGTGCCAGCGGCGATTGCTGCTCGAAGGAAGTCAGCAATTGAAAGGCTCTTCTATGCGCAAGTCATGACACGAATGCCATTTGCGCGTTCACTGGAGCAGGCTTCGGAGTCCTACATGTTCGCAGCTACTGATCCGGCTCTTGAAGGGGTTGGCGGGAAGTTCATCGTTGATGGCAAAGAGAAACGATCAAGCGACGAGTCCTACGATGAAGCGAAAGCGCGACACTTGTGGGAGTTGAGTTGGGAATGGTGTGGCCTCAATGAGTGAGTCTGGTGTTACCCATTGGCATCTTGATCGGTCAGTGGCCGCCCACCGATGA
>CAZLOC010000734.1:0-1788 GCA_964560935.1 uncultured Anaerolineaceae bacterium
ATGGAAATATTGGAAAAAATGCTCAAGGAAGGCAAGCACGGGGAACCTGAGTTTGCCGAATTAAAGCGGCGTTTCCTCCATTCCCGGAAGCCGGCCAACAGGGAACCATGTCAGATTCCCGGTAAAAAATGAGATCAAGCAGAAGGAGAAAAAATGAACTCGCGCCCGAAGACGCGCTTTTATAACAAATTGATTCAGAAGTGCGCTCCTTATCTCCTGGGCGGTCTGGCTCTCCTGCTCCTAAACGCGGTGGCCGAGGCAGGGACAGGTGTGAACGCCCGCGATTATCCGGGACCGTCCTGGTCACCCTACCTTGTCGGCGCCGCCATTGGGGTGCTTTCCTGGCTGACATTTTACTTTTCCGACAAACCCATTGGAGCATCAACGTTTTACGCCCAGCTCGCAGGCTTTCTCGGCCAACTCATCGGGCCGCAGCACACGGCAGCGCTCACCTATTTCCAAGACAAGCCGCCGCGCCTGAATTGGGGCTTCGTCTTCGTGATCGCCATCATCGTGGGTAGCGCGCTTGCCGCCCTGACGGGCGGCGATTTCGCTAACGAATGGCTGCCGCCCATGTGGGAGGCACGCTTCGGCGACAGTGTGGCCCGGCGTGCGGCAGTCGCCTTTGGAGGCGGCATCTTGATGGCGTTGGGCGCCCGGCTGGCCGGAGGTTGCACCAGCGGCCACGGCATCAGCGGCACCCTGCAGCTCAACGTGGCCTCGTGGATTGTAGTGATTTGCATTTTCGTTGGTGGAATCGCCGTGGCCCTGCCACTCTTCAAACTGTGATAAAACTATGCTTGATACGGTCAAACCCTTGAAGCCGGAGGCAAACCGGACACCGCTGGCAACCCCAATTTCCGAGCTGCTGACCGGCGCCCTGTTTGGCTTGGCGTTTGGCTTTCTTTTGCAGAAAGGCGGCGTCGGAAAATACCACGTGGTCATCGGCCAACTGCTCCTGCAAGACTGGACCGTCGCCAAGATCATAATCACCGCCATTGTCGTCGGCAAGCTTGGCGTATTCACCTTGCACCACTTCGCCAAGGTGAACCTGCACATTGAGCCGACACGAATCGGCGCCAACATTATCGGCGGGCTCCTTTTCGGCGCCGGCTTTGCTCTGGTGGGCTATTGCCCCGGCACAGTTGCGGCGGCGCTGGGACAGGGCAACTGGGACGCGCTCTTCGGTATGGCCGGACTTATCGCCGGCTCGTGGATGTTTGCCGAACTTTCGGGATGGACCAAACGAACGATCGAGACCTGGGGCGACCTCGGCAAAGTACTTCTCTTCGATCTGCTGCACGTGCCACGCAGCATGTTTGTGATTGGCTTGGCAGTGGCGCTCACCGCCCTCCTCGTGCTGTTAGAACAATTCAGCACCCGGTGACGACAAAAGGCGCAGGGCGCCAGGACCACCAAGATTAACATTGGCGAGCCTGGCAACATCCCATAGAGATTGGTATTTTCTGGTGAACACAACGAACCGTGAAAACATCTACGGTTTCGAGAACGTAAGCCCGCTTTTTTAACTGCTCACTGCTTTCATCTAAGGAGGTGTAGTATGCAAACCGCAGATATGACGGATAGCCCCATCTACCTGGCCCTGAATATGTCTAAGGTGGTAAACAATGAAGAAAGTTTCAATATGATGCATAAAGTGGGGCCCCGGGTATGTATCACTACTGCCACACACCCGGGATTTGTCGGTTTCATGGCGAATATCCAAACAGGCGTTTTGCCTCTGGCCGGAAGATTTGGGGGAGGTAGCATTCACATGGAAAACACCCT
>CAZLOC010000735.1:0-1785 GCA_964560935.1 uncultured Anaerolineaceae bacterium
CCTGGCGATCATGCCTTGTGCATAAACGGCTTGACGAAATTCGATTAGTTTGTTATTAGAATGGAATTGCGGATGGGGCCAGCAGATGCTATCCTGAACATGACGAGTGACGGGAACGCATCTGGGGCTCGGAGCGTCTGGGCGAGCCGTCGAACCTTATGGGATAAGCTAAGCCCGGTTTGTTTTTTGGCTCCCCGTCGAACTCTCTCATCTGGGACAATCCGTGCTGGGATTGAGCCCGTATCGGTTTGTGATACTTCGACCCACAAATCTGTGCCCCATCCGTTGAGCGAGAGAAAGGCAGGCTTTCTCAAAAGGAGTGTACCATGACTGCTCCTCCTGATTCAAGCGCCTACGTGCGCTATCTGGCCATTGATGCCCACAAGCGTTATGTGGTGGTGGGTGGGTTGAATCGCCAGCTCGAAATTGTGCTGCCCACCCGGCGCATGGAGGTCGAACGTTATCCACAATGGGCCAAAGCCAACCTCACCGCCGGGGATTGTGTGGTGATCGAAGCCACCACAAACACATGGGACTTGTACGATACCACTGCAGCCTACGCAGGGAAAGTGGTGGTCGCCCATCCCCTGGAAGTAAAGCTGATTGCCAATGCCCGGGTCAAAACCGATAAACAAGATGTCTACCGGCTGGCTCGTCTCCTGGCTGGGGATCTCATCCCAACTGTCTGGGTGCCGCCCGTGGCGGTGCGCGAGTTACGCACCCTGATCGCCCATCGCCGACGCCTGGTCAAGCTGCGCACCATGACGCGCAACCATCTCCACAGCCTGGTGCATCGCCACAACTTCGTTCCGCCCGAAGGCGGCGCCTTTGCCGAAAAGAACCAGGAATGGTGGAAAACGTTGCCCTTATCGCCACTAGAGCAACTGCGTAGCCAACACGATTTGGACTTTCTGGCGCTGCTGGAACCACAAATTGCAGCCGTGGATGGGGAACTGGCCCGCTTGAGCCAATGTGAACCCTGGAAGGAGATGGTACTTTACCTGATCCAACTGCCTGGCTTTGGGCTGATCGTGGTAATGACCATTCTTTCGGCGATTGGCGAAATCCAACGCTTTCCTACCGCTAAGCATCTGGTGGGCTACGCAGGAATGGGCGCGAGCATTCATGAGAGCGGGGAAACCTACTACACTGGACGGATCACCAAAACCGGGCGCAAAGAGTTGCGCCATGTCCTGGTGGAAGCGGCCTGGGTGGCGGTCACCTCCCATCCGTTTTGGCGGGAGGAATACCAGAAGCTGACCCGCCGCATGCTGCCTGGCAAGGCCATCGTGGCAATTGCTCGCCGGTTGCTGGTGGCCGTCTGGCATGTACTGACCGAACGGGTTGCCGATCGGAAAGCGGACCCGGATATGGTCGCCTTCAAGCTGATGATCTGGTCCTGGAAGTTGAATGATATCCAGCGGGGTGGCTTGACCGCCCGCCAGTTCGTCCGCTACGGCTTGATGCGTTTGAAGATTGGACAGGAGATTTCCCGCGTGAAGCGCGCTGGAAACCGTCCGATTGCCTCGGTTGAGGAAGTCCTTGGACGGCTACCCGAGCTGAACATGAAGTTGTGAGTTGCTAACCTTCCTTGATCCGTTTTGCCAGCCCGCGTCAGCCGAAGTTGACGCTGGGTAGGTGGAGTATTGATATATGCAGTTTTTAAGGTGCAGAACGATTTCGGCTTGTAAGTCAAGAGAATCTCCCCTCTTGACATTGCAATTCATCGGTAATGTTCTCCTTGGTAGTCTCTTGTTGTTCCACAACCTCAAGTTTCTACCAAGG
>CAZLOC010000736.1:0-1778 GCA_964560935.1 uncultured Anaerolineaceae bacterium
TGGGTCGCTCTTGAGGAATAAAGAAAAAACTGTATTTCAAACCGAGTTCAAGGATTATCAGGGAGCTCGAATTGCCGCATGGAATGAAGTCGCGCAGCACGCCCCGGGATCATGGGGAGGCTATTACCGGCGCCGTCTGCAGGCTGTTTTTTGTTTGGCGATTCCAGAGGGTGCGCGAGTACTGGAAATCGGCTGTGGCCGAGGAGATTTAATTGCTGCTCTTAAGCCATCTGTCGGTGTGGGCATTGATTACGCACCCGAGATGGTGTCCCAGGCGCAAGCACGTTATCCGGACTTGGTATTTCATGTCGCTGACGTTCATGAATTGGAACTGGGTGGGCAGCAGTTTGATTTTATAGTCCTCTCGGATGTCATCAATGATCTTTGGGACTTGCAAGCGGCACTGGAGAAATTACGCCCTTGCTGCACGCCGGCTACCCGGTTGGTGTTCAACTTCTTCAGCCATCTGTGGCAACTGCCTTTGACGCTGGCACAAGCCCTGGGGGCTGCAACACCGACCCGGCCACAGAACTGGTTTACGTGCCACGATCTTGAAAATTTGCTGGAATTGTCGGGCTTCGAGGCTTTGCGCGACTGGGAAGAGGTGGTCGCACCCCTGCCGCTTCCAGGAATTACTTATTTCGCCAATCGGTTTCTTTCCAGGCTTGCGCCTTTCCGCTGGCTTGCCATGACCAACTTTTTGGTGGCACGGCCCGCTGCGCAATCCGTCAAACTACCCACGGTGTCCGTTGTAGTGGCGGCACGCAATGAGGAGGGGCATATCGACGAGTTGATGGCTCGTATTCCAGAGATGGGGAGAGGCACCGAAATTGTTTTTGTCGAAGGGAATTCTACCGATGACACTTGGGGCGCCATCGAGCGTGCGATTGCCGGCCACCCCCAACGCAACTGCAAGCTTCTCAAGCAACCGGGCAAGGGGAAAGGGGATGCGGTGCGCACCGGTTTCAATGCTGCCACAGGCGACATACTGATGATTCTGGATGCAGATATTACCGTGCCACCAGAGGATCTTCCCCGCTTCTACGAAGTTTTGGCATCGGGGCGAGGCGAGTTTGCCAATGGTGTTCGGCTTGTGTACCCGATGCAGGATGACGCCATGCGCTTCGCTAACATCATCGGCAACAAGTTTTTCTCGTGGGCATTCAGCTGGCTGTTAGGGCAACCGATCCGGGATACGCTTTGTGGTACCAAGGTGTTGTGGGCCAAGGATTATCGACGGCTGTCTGAAAATCGTGCCTACTTCGGTGATTTCGACCCTTTCGGTGATTTCGACCTATTATTCGGCGCCGCCAAGCTAAACCTGAAAATCATGGAAGTGCCGATTCGCTACCGGGCGCGCCGTTATGGCGAGACCAATATCCAACGTTGGCGCCACGGCTTGCTGTTGTTGCGCATGGTTCTGTTTGCCGCTCGCCGTATCAAATTTGTATGAGGCAGCAGTGAGCTTGCTGAATCGCCTTCTGGCTCATCCCCTGACCCGGGGGTTGCTTGTTGACGACCCCCGCACCACGGCGTTACGACGGAAAATCATTCTGGAAAAGCCGTTTCTTGAGGCCCTCTACAGAGAGTGGTATGGCCGTTTGTTGTTACGTGTGCCGCGCGGAGGCCAGATTCTAGAACTTGGTTCCGGCGCTGGCTTTCTTCGTGACGTGGCGCCCGAAGTCATTACCAGCGAAGTGTTTCCGACTCTGGGCGTCATGCTGGTGGCCGATGGCCGGCGGCTACCGTTTGCTTGTGCTGGACTCGATGCCATTGTG
>CAZLOC010000737.1:0-1767 GCA_964560935.1 uncultured Anaerolineaceae bacterium
AAGTTCAAGAAGATCAACCGCTACACCTTCGTTACAACCCGGGCAAAACAGTTTGGGCTCATATATAACCCATGAGATAGTCTCGTCAAATTCCATTTGGCAGTGGGAGCACCTGATCGTTATTTTCTCTTTTTCCAGATTGAGCAACAAAGGAGGAGCTCCTGTAAACGAAGCTGAAGTACCGCTGATTAGTTTCATTCGCAACAACCTCATCATAGCCGACAATTTCGTTCCGAGGCATGGCTGATCCCGATCCGGCGACAGAATGGATGTGGTGCGACAATTTGTCGCATTCCTACGCATGAAAAAATGCATTAATCTCACGCTCCAATTGAGCGGAGATAGCCATGCGGGCTGGACACATTACGGCCATATTTACTTTTCTGTCCTTCGGGGGCGGGCCTTATGCACAGTTGGCTTGGGCGGCTGGTGAGTCGGAGCCAATGGTAAAAGGCATAATAAAGGTTGAATCGCCGGCAGTTAAAAGACCGGTGGCCAATCCCTTTCCGGGAGAGACGACACGTCCAAATAGTCCCGACGTAAAGATGCCCGAGATAACGGTAGGGGGAAAAGTCACTCCACCCGCCAGGCAAACGGATAAGGAAAGGTACCGGCTACCTCAGACCACTGAAAGCATCACCAAGGAAAAAATAGACAGTACGATCAATCTGGCGAATCCTGAGGATGCGCTCAAAAACCTGCCTTCCATTCAGGTGCGCAATCGCTACATCGGTGATACCAATGCACCAGTTGGGATGCGCACCTCTGGCACCTCCGCAAGCGCACGCAACCTGATCTATGCGGATGGTATCCTGCTGTCGTCACTGCTGGGCAATAACAATCAGAACACCGGTTCGCCTCGCTGGAACACCGTATCGCCCGGCGAAATTGCACAGGTCAACGTTTTGTACGGACCTTTTGCGGCTGCCTATCCCGGAAATTCCATGGGTGGAGTGATCAACATCATTACGCGTATGCCAGACAAATTTGAAGCAGGCGTTGATGTCCAATCTTCATGGCAGACTTTCAATCTCTATGGCACAAAGGATACCTACGACAGCCAGAGGTACATGGGGTACATTGGCCACCGCTACAAGGACCTGTCATTTCGTTTCGATTACAGTCACCTGGATGCCCACAGTCAGCCCATTACTTTTGCAACCCCTCTTAACTCGAACACGACTGCCGGCCCAAGCGACACGCAGGTAACGGGTGCTTTCTCCACTTTAAACCCTACAAATGCCCCAACAAAAGTACTGGGTGCGGGAAACATTACGCACACCGTGCAGGATAATTTCAAATGGAAGCTGGCTTATGACATTACACCCGTCATAAAAATAGCGTACACCTTCGGCATGTGGCAAAACAACGCGAACTCAACTGCTCAAAGCTATCTGCGAGATGCGGCAGGCAATGTGATACAAGCTGGGTTCGTTAACATCGATGGCAAGCGATACAACCTTTCCGCCACCAACACTCCTACTTTTGCGGGGAATCTAACTGATCAAACCACCTGGTCGCACGGCATCAACCTCAGATCCAATACGGGGGGTATATTCGACTGGGAACTGGTGGGCAGCGTCGTCGACCTAACCACGGATACCGTCCGTGCGCCAACGGTTGATCCCACGCTGGCGGGAGCAAGCAATGCGCCGGGCCGGATCACCAGTTTAAGCGGCTCGGGCTGGCACACTGCCGATGCCAAGGGCATCTGGCGTCCGCGCGTCGAAGCCGGGCCTCCTGGTCGACGGGTTGGCGTAGCAAAGC
>CAZLOC010000738.1:0-1755 GCA_964560935.1 uncultured Anaerolineaceae bacterium
CAAGTTGGTTCTCATCGGTCGCGGGTTAGGGCTGGTGAATGAGTGGCAACTGGCTGCAGAAGCTTTCCGTCGGGCCGTGGCTGCGAACGGGGAAAATGCCGAGGCCTGGGCCTGGCTGGGAGAGGCCAACCAGCAGCTTGGTCAAGACGGGCACGCGGAACTGGATAAAGCCCTGTCGCTTGACCGCACGAATCCGATTGTTCGCAGCCTGCGCGGACTGTACTGGACCCGCCAGGACCGCGCCGATCAAGCGCTGGCAGAGTACCTGCTGGCGGCCGGGTACGACCCGGAGAATCCCGCCTGGCAGATTTCGATTGGCGAGTCCTACGCCCTGTACGGCGATTTGCAGGCTGCGCTACGAGCCTATTCGCGCGCGACCGAGATGGGCCCCACGGATGCGACAGTCTGGCGTATGCTGGCGGCGTTCAGCGCACAATACAACATGCAGGTTGAAGACGTCGGTCTGCCTGCCGCGCAGATGGCGGTCGAGTTGAGCGACGAAAACCCGCTGGCGCTGGACATGCTCGGCTGGACGCTGGCGCTGCTGGAGCGCTACGATGAAGCGCAGGATGCGTTGGAGCATGCCCTAAGCCTCGACCCGCAGCTTGCGCAGGGACACTTGCACTTGGGTATTGTTGCATTACAAACGGATGATTGGGGAGCCGCGCGTGACCACTTCCAGCTGGCGCGTGATCTGGACCCGGATGGCCCGGTGGGGGGGCAGGCACAGGTGTTACTCAATCAATATTTCCCCTAAGGCTCGGAGCCGAAAGTTTCCAGACCTTCGTGCACGGTCATCTCGTGTCGTTTGAATCCGCTCCCTAATCTGATAAAATCCATCCATGCTCCGTATGCGTTCATTTCTTCTGTTCGTTTTCCTTTTGGCCTTGGCTTCTCTTGCCTGTCAGTTTTCCCTGCCGTTTGCCTCCACGCCAACCCCGGAGGCCAAACCGGGCGACACCCTGTTCTACGATGATTTCACGGACACGGCCACCGGCTGGGAGCGTTTTACCTCCGCCGAGGGGACGATGGACTACGATGGCAGCGGCTATCGCTTTCTGGTCAATGCTTTGCAGGCCAATTTCTGGTCCACGCCGGGAAAGTCGTTCAGGGATGTGCGCCTGGAAGTGGACGTCGCCAAGCTCAGCGGCCCGGACGAAAATCGCATTGGCTTGCTATGTCGCTTCGTTGAGGGCAATTATTATTTCTTCATGGTCAGCAGCGACGGCTATTACACCATCGGCAAATATATCGGCGGGAACGCCATCCAGCTGGGCCAGAGCGAAATGCAGTATACCGACTCTATCCATACCGGGTTGGCAGTCAATCACCTACGCGCGGACTGTGTTGGCAGTAATTTGACATTCTATGTCAACGGCAATCCGGTCGCGCAGGCGCAGGACGCCGATTTTATTGAGGGCGATGTCGGGCTGCTGGCGGGCACGTTTGCCCAGCCGGGCGTGGATGTGATCTTCGATAATTTTGTGGCATTACAACCTTAGACTTGCACCACGGAGTACACGGAGAACACAGAGAAAATATTAAATCCCCGTGAACTCAGTGCTCTCTGTGGTGAATATTATTGAACAATGAAGGTTTATTTAGATACCATCGGTTGCAGGCTCAACCAATCCGAAATAGAAACGATGGCGCGCCAGTTCCGCGCGGCCGGGCACGAGATCGTCGCCACGGCAGATGATGCGGATATGGCCGTGGTCAATACGTGCACAGTTACTTCACAGGCGGCGGCCGATT
>CAZLOC010000739.1:0-1753 GCA_964560935.1 uncultured Anaerolineaceae bacterium
ATTTCCTCCACACCCCCAACCTCGCGCTGATCATCGGGCCCTACAGCCCCAACCTGGATGACCCGATCCGCAAGGCGGCGAGCATCATCCTCAACAACATGCATACCGGGCGCATACCCGATGACGGCTTCCTGGTGCTGGCCTCGTCGCCCTATCAGGAGATCGGCATGGACCGCGCGCGCGCCGAACTCAAGGCGCGCTTCGCCACCGAATTCACCGCCGAGGTGATCCGCAGTGAATTTCCCGCCCTGGCACGCAAGATGCATCTGCGCACGGCAGTTCTCAACTGGGCGACGCGCAAGCTCGAACTGACCGAAAGCTGATCAACGCGGCGTCAGGTGTCCCCACCCCGGTCCCTTAGCCAGACGCGCAACACAATTGCGATTCCCAGCAGGATCATTAATGCCCATACAAGGCCTTCCAACGGCGGCGGCAACACCAAAGGGAAAAACGCCAGCAAAGCCAGCGGGAACAGATCGTCGGCTGACACCTGTCGCCTCCACGATGCCTTGAGCAGACGCCGGAAGCAGCTTTCCGCCCGGCCAGACGCCTGGCTCGGCTTAGTCTCCAAATCCTCCCTTGCTCTCATGACGACAGCGGATCTTGCATCAAGGAAATCCACCCCTCGGGCCATCTCATCACGCCACCTTGCCAGCCAATTCATCCGCCTGGCTGGCAAAGCCGAATTCGGAGTCGCCCAGGATTTCATCGCGGGCGGCAATGCTGACATTGACATGGGTCTTGCCGAAGTTCAGGTCAGGGTAGTAGCCCTTTCTCTCCGACAGGATCGCCAGCCCGTCGAGAAACTTGCGGGTTTCGGCGTAGGTTGAAAACTCGAAACGACGGCTCAGCAATGGCGGTTTATACTGCACCTGCCAAGCCGGGGAGGGTCCTTGTTGATCCATGCCAGTCTCCTTATCGCGCAATTGCCGCGCATGCGGTCTTTAGTGATGCCGATGCCGTCTGCACACAGACGCCTGTCACTATAAATAGGCTGCGTACTCAACTAAAGTTAATTGTTTGTATGGATTCCATTACAGGGAGATTATGAATGAAGTTGCGCCACGTGACCTTCCATCAGATGCGCATCTTCCACAGCCTGGGCCGGCACATGAGCTTCACCCGCGCTGCGGAAGAGCTGTTCCTGACCCAACCGGCGGTCTCGATCCAGGTCAAGCGCCTGGAAGAAAGTGTTGGCATGCCGCTGGTCGAGCAGATTGGCAAGCGGCTGTTTTTGACCGACGCTGGCCGCGAGTTTTTCGAGGCCTGCGGCGACGTGCTCGAGCGGCTGCGTGTGCTCGACGAAGACATGACCGGGCTGGAAGAAGGCGTGCGAGGACCGCTCAATCTGGCCGCGATCACCACCTCGAAATACTTCATGCCCCACCTGCTCGGCGCCTTCCTGCGCGAACACCCGGCGGTGGAGCCTCGCCTGACCGTCACCAACCAGACGCGGGTGGTCGAGCGCCTGGTGAACAATGAAGACGATCTGGTGATCATGGGCACCCTGCCCGAGAATCTTGATCTGGAAGCGGCGTATTTTCTGGACAATCCGCTGGTGGTGGTGGCACCGCCCGACCATCCCCTGGTGGGCGAGAAAAATATTCCGCTGGCGCGACTGGTAGAGGAACGCTTCCTTGCCCGCGAACCCGGCTCAGGCACGCGCGCGGCACGCACAAGGCTGTTCGCCGAGCACGGCCTCGCCATCCGGCCTTATATGGAGTTGGGCAGCAGCGAGGCGATCAAGCAGGCA
>CAZLOC010000740.1:0-1751 GCA_964560935.1 uncultured Anaerolineaceae bacterium
AAATCAACGATTACCCCATGAAACCAAATCAGAACCGCTATGCTTTTATCGATGAACTGGCTGACGACTTCAACCTTCCACTGGAAAAGATTGTATCGTTTCAGGAAGTCGGGTTGATACGGCCTGTTAAACTATCGAAAAATATGCCCCTGTTCGGTCCCTTTAGCCGCTTGCGGATCAAATTTATGCTAAACGCCCATTCCCAGGGCATGTCTTTGACCGATACGCTCAGTCTGATTGGAAACGTACCGCCTGTGGCAGATGAGCCAGCCCAAATCCTTCAAAACCTTAGAATGACTGAAAAAATCGCCGCCCAACTCCGCAGGCAAATCGAAATCTCCACGCCCTTGGAAAAAGTCAATCGAAGCTGTGACTTGATTTTCCTCCAGGGCTACATCCAAAACGCCAGGGCGCTGCTCGCGCAGGAAAAGGCGAGTGTGCCCCCGGCCGCGGTTTTGGCATCGCCGCCACCGACCTCCAAAACAGTCGGCGATCGGGAAACAGCGCCACCACCTCGTGCCGCGAAGGTTTCAAGGACCGCGAAAGACATGATCCATGGGCCCGCCACGAAATTCCGTTGGCCGCGCATACCTCTGGCAGTGTGCCTACTGGCGCTTTTGTGGCTTCCTTTTCATTTTAATGTGGAGGATCTTGCGCTTTTGAGGGAAAAAGGCAAAAGTTTGTCCCAATCGTTTTTCCAGGGTGGCGGTTGGGGCCCTTGGGGGTCTTCAGCTGTGCAGCCCATTTCCGAGGGTGACGGCAATCCCAAGGCGGGAAATACACCCGACACCGAGACACTGCCGGTTGAGGACCTGCGGAAGCCCGAACCGCTGCTTCCGGATTTGAAGCAGCCAAACCCCCTATCGGCAGGATCCAAGGAGACCGGGGCCATCACCCCCCAAGCCAAAGACCGACCGCCTGATGATGAAACGCCGGCATACAAGGTGTCGCCCCAGAACACATCCTTGGGTGTTGGGCATAAAACCCCAGGAGCGCAGGCCCAGCAGAACACCAAAGATGCGCAGACTTATCTGGCAAACGTCCAGAGGCGAATTCCCGTTCCAACCCAGAAATTTATCATTCAATGCGAGCACGATTCAACCGACGTTGAAGACCAGGGCAGAGCGGCCTTGGATGTCATTGCAGAATTTGTAGCGCTCTATCCAGCCACACGCCTGATCATCAGAGGGTATACGGACAGTCAGGGGGATCCCAATTACAACATGTCCCTTTCTGCCTCGCGGGCGCGCCAGGGCAAGACCCTAATGGTATCAAAAGGTATCGATCCGCTGAATATCCAGACGATCGGCATGGGGTCTTCAAATCCAATCGCCAGCAATCAAACCAATGAAGGCAGAAGACTGAATCGCCGGATCGAGGTCGAACTCGTTCCCGAAGCCATGCAATAAACGAAGGCTGGCGCACAACCGGAACATGCTGTAGGATGACAAATATCCCGCAAAAAGCATTTTACCCCGCCGTGCGGTGTTTGTCAGAAAGGAACTTTGACGGGCACCCCGGGGCTAGGCCGGGAGTTAACAATTCCGATTCGTCTCTGTTCAATTTCTTGTGCGGCCAAGAAAACGAACCAAAAGAAACTGCCCGCGTCGCGGGGCCCTTCGGGTTGCCCTGCGCTTCTCGCAACCGGCGGGCACTGGGAAACTCGCTTGCGCTCAGACAGCCACAGGGCGTTTGGGGGACGATGGGACATAAAACGCCGGCCGCAACAAGCGACTGAAATACGGCTGTCG
>CAZLOC010000741.1:0-1750 GCA_964560935.1 uncultured Anaerolineaceae bacterium
GAAGCGCGCACGACAGGCAGGGGCTGCACCTTTTCGCCGTGCGCGCAATCCTCGCTGCTTGCTGGTTCCGGTTCAGGGATTGAGAGCTGAAGCTCGATCCCGGTGCCGGCGACCTCCATGGTTACCTGGCGTAGAAGATCCAGATAGTTCTCTGCGAAAGACTCATGGAAAGTTTCAGTTGGAACCGCTACCTGCAGCATGGAACCATTCAGTCTGGGGGCTCGCAGCGGGCCAAACCAGGTGTCGTAGCATCCCGTCGGAATCTTTGCTGCGACGCCAGCAAGGATTCGATTCCACAGATCTCCGACATCCTGGTTTTCCGCACTCATTGGATGGCTTCCCCGCAGATCTGGATGGCTTTCTGCACGACAGCGGCATCGACGATGTTCGATTTGGCCTTGAGCGCCGTGACCAGGCATTGATCCCCGAGCACATCAAGCCGGCGCATGATGCCGCCGGTGGCCTTCGACATCAGCAGCAGCGCATCATCACTGAAGACATCGCGCCGGCACCCGGCCGTGTTCATGCGGTGCCGGATGTAAAGCTTTACCTGATCGGCATCGAGCGGCTGCAGGTGAATCCGTATAGGCACTCGCGCCGTCAGCGAAGCCAGGACATTGCGTTTGAGAGTTTCACGCAGATCCGGCAGACCGATGAGAATGAGAGACAGCCAGGGCTTGGAGTCTTTTTCAAAATTCAACAAGATGTGGAGTTGCTCCAGGACCTGGACGGAAAGAAGGTGCGCTTCATCCAACACGATGATCACGCGGAGTTTGTGCTGGCTGGCCAGTTCCTGAATGTGAGTACTGATGCTCGCATGCAGCGCGGCAAAGCTGGAGTGAGGCTCCAGTCCCATTCCAATGGAGAGTTGGCGGTAGAAGTCGCGCCGGTTGACGGTGGAGTTATGGGCATAGTGAAGCCGGTAGCGTCCCTGCGGGAGATCTTCCTCCAGGGCGCGCAACAGACAGGTTTTGCCGCTGCCGGAATCTCCGGTGACAACCGCCGAAGTTCTTCCCTCAATGGCAGCCTTCAGCGATTGCATGGCATCCTGAAGCAACTCGGTTTGCAGCATCTCCGCGGGAGCGATGTCCTTGGTGAATGGCTCCCGGGCAAGGCCGTAGGTAGACAGGAGTTTATTCATGGCTGCCTCCTTCCGGGCCTTTGCTCTCGGGCTCATTTATTGCGGGCGGATCCTTCTTCTGATCCAGATTGGGCCGGATCATGTTTCCCAGGATGAGATCCGGCGCGTTGAGTCCGGTCCTGGGTTTGTCGCCGGACACAGGAGGTGTAGAAACATTCCTGCTTCGGTGCGCGTTGGCAACCGAGTTGACGGCGCGCAGCGGGATCTCGATGTTACTGTCCAGGAGGCTGACACGGCTGGTATCCAGCAAGGAATAGCGGAGCCGGACTTTGCAGCGTCTTAGATACGGAGGCACTTCAAAGAAGATGCCGCGCCACTGAACGGTGGAGTCATTGCGCGCCAGACGTTCGATTTCGCCGATGAAAGCCTGTTCGAGGCGGCCGTGGTCCGTCACCCAGCGGATATCGTCGCTATTATTCTCCCAGACCTCGAGCGGCGTTTTGCCGGAAAGAGAGGAATGTGGCCGGCTGTGATACTCGGCTTCGACGTAGCTCCAGAGGCGCAGGTTGAGTTCGTCGATCGTTGCGACCTTCTGCAAATCCAGGCGATCCACAAGGCTCTGGCGCAATGATCTCCAGAATCTTTCGATTTTACCCTTGCTGGGTCCGT
>CAZLOC010000742.1:0-1746 GCA_964560935.1 uncultured Anaerolineaceae bacterium
CTAGTTAATACAGTAGGAGCTACGCAATGAAATGGGAGGCATATCTTCGCAAACTGCGTAAGTTCTGTCGTGGTGAAGGAGGTGATCTGCGATGAGTAACGTGATCGAAGCGTTGAACAAAGGCTGGACGATTTCGGAATTTGCCACCGTGTTAGCGCACGGGCAGAACGATGAGGGCCGAGGTTTCCTGGTGACCTTGATGGAGCCAAAGGATCATATCTCCCGTGAAGTGTACCTGCCGTATTCGGCAGAAACGGAAGCTTTGCTGGAGCGCGCATCCAGGACCTTGGCTGCATAGGGAAACGCCAACACAGACAGACTGTACCCCGCAAGGGGATTTTTTGTTTAATGGGGGATAACAAAAAGAGACCAGGCAGTACCTGATCTCTTTGGCGACACAGATAAGTCTTACTTATCCCCGATTTTCCTCACGCTGCCTACACCACTGATGTGTTCGCTGACTTCCGGTTTGCCGTAGTAATCGATTGAACCGGCGCCACTGATATTGGCATCCAGCGCTTGTTCTGCCCAGACTGTTGCAGAGCCAGCTCCGCTGATGTGTACTTCGGCATCCTGGCTTTTCAAATCGCCACCGTTGAAGTTGCCCAGTCCGCTAATGCTGAGTTGCAATCTCTCGCAGGCGCCATCTGCGTTGATATTGCCAGCGCCGCTAAGATTGAACTCGAGTTCCCCGGCTTCCAATTCTGTCAATGTGACATCGCCAGCGCCGCTGACGGAAATTGTCAGGGAATCAGTCTGCAAGCCTTCTATCAGCATCTTACCGGCTGTCGGGAATTGGACTTTGTTCAATTCGACCACAGTGATGGTCACCAGTACAGTTTTGGCGGGATTGACGCGATCCTGCCAGTTCCTTTCGGTATTTTCAAAATACAACGTACCGTTCCGCACATTTGCGGCCAGCTGTGGTAAGAGGTTGTCTTCAGCTTCTATGGTCACGGATTCCGAATCCCCTTGCCGGATGGTGATGTCAGCCGGATAGTCTATGGAAATTGACTGGAACTCAGCACTCTCTCGGGTTTCGGTCTTGACCACGCCTGAGCCCGCTACCGCGCCGCCGAGTTCTGGATCGATGTCCCACATGTTCCAGCTCCAACTGGGAGGATTATCCCAACCGAGTTGAGGCGCATAGAACACGGCCATCACGGCGCCCGCCACCACCAGTAACGAAACCAGCATCCCGGCGAAGCGCCAGTACGCGCGCAGGATCAACCCAACGCCAAGAGCGATCAGCAGGTACGGTAAAGTGTGCGTCAGGGCCCACAAGTTAGCACGCGGGACGATGCCCATCCCAATCAAAAGCCAGAGCACGCCTGCAGCGATCATGGTAAGCGGCCAGAAGATAGAGCGATCTTCTTTCATTTTATTCCTCCAGAGTGTTTTCTGTAGATCCAGAGCCTGCTTATTCGGAGCGGCCTGACAGTAAGCCAGAGCGTGTCACTATGAGATACAGGCCAAGCAAAATCAGCGCTGCCGGGAAGATGATCGAACGCAGGCCGAAAGGCATCCCAGCAGTAAAGATCAGTTCGAAGAAAGCGCCGAAGATGATGAACATAACAAGCCCGATGCGCACCACGCGCAAGCCGGCAGCGCGCTGGGTCGCATTTTGTCCCCAGGCGCCCATGATAAAGATGCCCAGGCCAACGGCCATCAGGATGATTGTCCAGCCATAGGACCAGCTTTCCCAGTGGTTGGTGAGATTTTGGTAGAAGAGCATTAAACCGATGG
>CAZLOC010000743.1:0-1745 GCA_964560935.1 uncultured Anaerolineaceae bacterium
GTCGATCCCATCGCCTGTGACGGCTGCGCAGCCTGCGTCTATCAATGTCCCACCGAGAGCATTGCCATGCACGAGCAGGTGGTCGGCAAGTTCTACGCCTCCGAGGGACGCTACGGGCCGCTCTACCACGCCAACTTGTTCCCCGGACAGGAGAACTCCGGCAAACTGGTCACGTTGGTCAAACAGCGCGCGCGCCTGCAGGCCCTGGACGAGAACCGCGAATTGGTCCTCGTGGACGGCCCACCCGGCATCGGCTGCCCGGTTATTTCGGCCACATCCGGCGCGGACCTGGCGCTGATCGTCGCCGAGCCGACCGTGGCAGGCGTGCACGATATGCACCGCGCGCTACAGACCGTCCAGCACTTTGGCGTGCGGGCGCTGGTCTGCATCAACAAGGCCGACCTGTACCCAGATGGTACGGATGAGATCGAGTCTTTTTGCAGGGATAACGAAATCCAGACCGTGGGCAGGATCCCGTTCGACTTAACGGTAGCAAGCGCCATGGTCCAGGGCGAAGCGGTGACGGCCTTTCGTCCCGATGCGCCCGCCAGCGTGGCCATCTCCGCCATCTGGGAACGAGTTCTTGCGTCCCTTTTAGAAGGCGGAGCATGAGTGAACCAACTTTGGAGGAAGCCGTGCTGGAGCGACTGCACAGAGTGATCGACCCCGAAACCCAAACGGACGTGGTGCGCATGCGCCTGGTGGAAAACCTGTGGGCTGACGCGCTCGGCAAGGTGCGCTATACTTTCAGACCGTCATCGTTCGTATGCCCAATTGCCGTTTCGCTGGCAATGGACATCAAACAAGCCGTGGCCGAGGTGCACGGCGTCACATCACAAGAAATCGCTGTGGAAGGCTATCTGGCCGCAGCGGATCTAGAAAAACTCATCAATCAGGAGACTTAATATGAAAATCGCAGTAACCGCCGAAAACAATAATGGCCTTGAAAGCATCGTAGCCCAGCACTTCGGGCACGCCCCCTATTTCATCCTGGTGGACGTAGAGGATGGGGAGGTGACCGCCACACAAGATGTACCCAACCCGTTTATTAACGGCCACGCCCCCGGACAGGTACCCGGCTTCATCAAGGAACAAAATACGGACGTGATGTTGAGCGGCGGCATGGGCGGACGCGCCATCCAGTTCTTCGAGCAGGTCGGCATCAAGGCTGCCACCGGCGCCAGCGGGAACGTCCGGCAGGCGCTGGAGAATTACCTGGGCGGCAAGCTGACCGAAGCCGCGCCGTGTGACGAGAGCGTGGCGCACGGGCACGGTTAAAGGGTCATCCGCAAATCCAGGCAAATCTTTTGCGGAGGCCGGATAAAATCGAACATAAAAAAGGGCTGGTATATTGCCAGCCCTTTTTCATCATTAGCAGGCCGCAGACTAGAACACGTACGTCTGGCTGGCGCCTTCCACGTCCATCAGGAAAGGCGGGGCTTTTTTGATTTTGATGCGCGGGTCACGCAGGTCTTCGGGCTTGATATCCTTGGCTTCCAGGGCCAGTTCGCAGAAGACGATCTCGCCGCCCAGTTCAAGGATGTCGTTGAAGAGTTTGACGGGATTGGGCATGCCCTTGGGCGTGCCGAGTTTCTCCAACTCGCCTTTGAGCATCCAGCGCGCGCCCGCCGGGCAGATGAAGATATGCACTTCATAGTCCAGGGACAGGCCGGAGGTGGAGAAGATCAAGGTCGGCATGATGCTTGCCGGGGTGTCGCCATTGCAGACGACGGCCATTTTTTCAG
>CAZLOC010000744.1:0-1723 GCA_964560935.1 uncultured Anaerolineaceae bacterium
ACAGCCTCATCCTGAAGCCGAAACCGAAAAGCTATACCAAACATCTGCGTGGGTTGCATAAAGATGTCTGGGAAGGATTGGATGCTACGGAATATATACGAAAAGAGAGGGAAGCCTGGGAAGAGAAATGAAACGACTGCAGGATCTCCTCAAGAATCACTCTGTAGTAGGATTAGACACGTCTATCTTTATCTATCACCTTAAAGACCATCCTCACTATTCTTCCCTTACAGAAATTATCTTCAATACCTTGGAAAAGGGAATAAGTAGGGGTGTCACCTCCTATCTGACGCTGATGGAGATCCTTGTTAAGCCTAAAACAGAAGGCTTTCTGCAAGTGGCCCGGGATTACGAGTATTACTTAACCACCTTCCCAAACCTCACTTTTTGTGAAATGGGATTAGACGTTGCGAGAAAAGCCTCTGACGTGAGAGCTGCAGAGCGGATGAAAGCGGCAGATGCCATCCAACTTGCGACAGCCATTGTTTACGGAGCGACCGCCTTTCTGACCAACGACAGGATCTTCGAGCGGGTTAAAGGAGTCGAAATCCTCATCCTCGACAAATTCTTGAAATAATAAAATCCAATCCTATAACACACTAAGCAGAAGTGCTCTTGCAGGTTACTTCCTCTTCTAAGGAAGTCCTCAAGGCGAGAATACAGACTGTTATACCAGATTTCAAGTGGTAATCGATAATTCTTATTGAAGTTTTCATTCAAAATTAGTAGACTCTTATCAAACAATGGCGTTCTAAATCAACCTTTCAACTAACCTTGGGGGATTCCATGACAACCCAAGAAGTTAAACGTAAGCTGGCTGCCATCCTCAGTGCCGACGTGAAGGGTTACAGCCGTCTTATGGGTGAAGACGAAGAAGGAACCATCCGCACCCTGAATGCTTACAAAGAGGTGTTAACTGGACTCATTCAGAAGCATCACGGCCGAGTAGTTGGCACCGCGGGAGATAGCATGTTGGCGGAGTTTGGCAGCGTGGTAGATGCCGTCCGTTGTGCGGTGGGGATACAGGAGGAGCTCAAGGAGAGAAATAAGGACGTAGCAGAGAATCAACGGATGGAGTTTCGGATAGGGGTCAACCTGGGGGATGTGGTCGAAGAGGGTGATACCATTTTGGGGGACGGAGTCAATGTTGCGGCCCGGGTCCAAAGTTTGGCCGAAGCGGGTGGAATTTGTATAACCGGAACGGCCTACGACCATATCAAAAACAAGTTGGCCCTCGGCTATGAGTATGTTGGGGAGCAGACAGTCAAGAATATCAAGGAGCCGGTGAGGATCTATCGAGTCTTGATGGAGCCTGGGGTCCAAATGCCTGAAGGGGGTGTGGAGGTCGCTTCCAAGGAGAAGATGGCGTTCCCCTTGCCGGACAAACCCTCCATCGCAGTGCTTCCATTTATCAATATGAGCAAAGACCCCGAGCAGGAATACTTCAGCGATGGGATGACGGAGGAGATCATCACTGCACTTTCTAAGGTTCCAAACCTTTTTGTGATTGCCCGTAACTCCACATTCACTTATAAGGGTAAGCCCGTTAAGGTGAAGCAGGTAAGTGAGGAGCTGGGAGTGCGGTATGTGCTGGAGGGCAGTGTCCAGAAGTCTGGTAATAGGGTACGGATCACCGCTCAGCTCATCGATGCTCTCTCCGGTCACCACCTATGGGCAGAGCGTTACGATCGCGATCTGAAGGACATCTTTGCTTTACAAGATG
>CAZLOC010000745.1:0-1722 GCA_964560935.1 uncultured Anaerolineaceae bacterium
GACGTGGCAATCTCCTCGCTTATGGAACGAATTGTTCACAAGTTACTTGAGATTGCTTCGTCGGGCTAAGCCCTCCTCGCAATGACAAGAAAACTTTAGGAGTAAAAATGTCCGAAACAACCTCCCCCGAACCCAAAGCCTCCCGCCGAGACTTTCTCAAAACCGCCTGGGCCTTCTTTGGCGGACTGGCTGCCCTCGAAGTCGGCGGTGTGTTCATCGCTTATTTGCAGCCGCGTCTGGCCGAAGGTGAATTTGGCTCGTCTATAACCGCTGGACTTGTGGACAACTTCCCGCCCAACTCGGTCACACATATCACCAACGGACGCTTCTACATCGTGCGTTCCCCCGATGGCGGTTTCCTGGCCGTCTACCATCGCTGTACACACCTGGGTTGTACCGTCCCCTGGGACCAGACATCCCAGAAATTCGTCTGTCCTTGCCACAATTCGCAGTTCGACCAGCAGGGTACCGTCGAAAATCCGCCTGCCCCGCGCGCCCTCGACCTGTTCCCCGTCAGTATCGAAGATGGCCAGGTCAAAGTGGACACGGGCACAGTCATCCAGCGTCAATCTTTTGAAACTTCACAAATAGTTTATCCGTAGGGCGGGATGGCATCCCGCTCCACAGTCTACGAGAAAGATAATCTCATGAACCAAAACCGTTCTCATCGCATCGAAATTCTGCTTGGCCTGCTTGGCACAGCCATCATCGTCTTTGCGCTTGCGATTTACATTGCCAGCGAGCCGGAACGCATCGTTTCATCGCAAGGGCAGATCCTCAATACCCAACTCGACGACGCCATGAGCCTCTACGCCGAGAACTGCGCTGTTTGTCACGGCCTGAACGGCGAAGGCATCGGCGCCACGCCTCCACTCAATGCGCCGGGTTTGCAAAGCATGCCCTACGATGAACTGTATAAGGTCATTGCCCGCGGACGTTTCGAAACGGCCATGCCCGCCTGGAGCAAGGAAGACGGCGGTCCGCTCAGCGATTACCAGATCGGGGAACTGGTGGCCTTGATCGAATCCGGCGATTGGAATGAAACGGGCGACCGCGTGGTCAACCTGGGACTCGCCCCGTTAATCCCGTTCACCACGGACCCCGATCCTGCTCTGCTCGAAGCGGTCGGTTCCTTGCCTGATGGCCTGACCCTGCAAACTGCCATCACCGTTTACGCTTCCCAGTGCGTGGCCTGCCACGGCGCGGATGGACTTGGCACTGGTATCGCTCCGGCGCTCAACGATCCCGCCGTGCGCGAGAAAACGGTCGAAGAACTGGAACGCACGATCACATACGGTAATGCCGGGACACTCATGGCTGGTTGGAGCAACGTGCTGGCACCCGAAGAAATTTCCGCCATGCTGACCCTCATCCAGCGTTGGGATGAAGTACCAACAGGCGCGATTCCCGCCCCGGATACGCCCATCCCAACTACGGAGGAGAGCATTGCTTTAGGCGCAGAACTCTATAGAACGAACTGCTCGCGCTGTCACGGTCCCGAGGGACAGGGCAAACCGATTGCCCCGTCGTTGAATGTCAAGTCGTTTTTAGCGGAGACCACCGATCAAGCCATACAGCAGATCGTCACGCTGGGGGTGCCCGGCACGGCCATGCCCGCCTGGGGCGACCGCATGACCGAAGCCGAGATCCAGGCCATTGTGGGTTTTCTGCGCCAGTGGGAAGCGACTGCGCCCGAAGTGGCCCAGCCAATGGGACCTCGGT
>CAZLOC010000746.1:0-1716 GCA_964560935.1 uncultured Anaerolineaceae bacterium
GGATGCGACTGCTGCCAAATAGTCCGTATGGATCGACCAGATAATTAAAGCCGGCGCCCAGCGCGCAGGCGAGCAAAAAGGCAGTAGCAAGCACCCACAGGAAGCGTTTGTGCGAATGAACGTTATCCATGACTCAGAACTGGAAATACAGGAACTCGGAAACCCGGCTCATCGCGAGCACCCCAAGCGCGGCGATCACCCCGACAGCAACGGCCCACCCTACATTCGGTTTCCAGGCAAGCGCAGAATGAAGTCGCGACATGAGGCGAATCTCGTTTTTCTCATCGGCTTGGTGCAAATGCATCGCGGGTTCGAACCGGCGCATGATCTGCTGCGTGTTCGGCATTGCCAGAACAACCACAAGCAACAGGGCGATCCAAAGCCAGGTAAAAACAAACTGGCCACCACCCCCCAGGTAACTGGTAAAGCCAAGGTCGGCCAACACGTGCCACCCCTCCCCTAACCTCGCTGCGATCGCATTCGGCAGCGCGATTCCATTCAAGCCAGCCATGCCACGCAACATTTCCACCGCGGCGTCGAAACTGGTCGCACGAAAGAAAACCCAGCCGATCACGACGGCCACGAAAGTTGTCAACCAGGCAAGCAGTTTGCCGATCCGCCTGGGCAGCAGAGGCTTGGGAGAAAACCGCTTTGCCAAGTGGTTCCAGGCGTGATTGATGCTCAGATAAAGGCCGTGCAATCCACCCCAGACAACAAATGTCCAGCCGGCACCATGCCACAGTCCGCCCAGGAGCATGGTCAGCATGAGATTGCGATAACGTAAAACCTTGCCGCCCCGGTTTCCGCCTAGCGGTATGTATAGGTAGTCCCGCAAAAAGCGCGAAAGCGTCATATGCCAGCGGCGCCAGAACTCGACAATATTGGTTGCCTTGTAGGGCGAGTGGAAATTGATCGGGAGCTTGATGCCGAACATCCGCGCTGCCCCGATCGCCATGTCCGAATAGCCCGAGAAATCAAAATAAAGCTGGAAAGTGTAGGCCAGTGCCCCGCCCCAAGCCTCGAAGAAAGTCAGGGTTTGCCCGGCAGCGGCGGCATCAAATATGGGGGTTGAATATTGTGCGATGCCGTCTGCCAACACCGTTTTTTTGAACAGGCCCAGCATGAAAATGCTCAAACCAATGCTGATGTTCTGGAATTTGGGGTGCAGTGCGCCGGGACGCATGAACTGCGGCAGCATGTCCCGGTGATGGACGATGGGACCAGCGATCAACTGGGGAAAGAAGGTGACGAACAGCGTGTAATGCGTGAATTTGTATTCTTGCGTTATCCCCTTGTAGGCATCCACCAGGTAGGCAATCTGCTGGAAAGTGAAAAACGAGATGGCAAGCGGCAGAACGATGGTTTCAATAAATAGGCTCGATCCTGTCAGCGTATTGACACTGGTAACGACGAAGTTGGCATATTTGAAATAGCCGAGAAGCCCAAGGTTGAAACACACACCCAGCGTGAGCCACATGCGGCTGAGCCGCGGTTGTTTGCCTGCAAAGGCACGGCTGAGCAATTCGCCAAAGACAAAGTTGAAAACCAGCGATACGACAAGCAGTAGGAGATAGACCGGGTTCCACCAGCCGTAGAAAAACAGGGAGGCCAGCACCAGCCAAGCAATCGCGGCCTCATGCCCGCGCCGCCCGACAAGGAAATAGACGGCGAGCGTGACGGGTAGAAATAGAAAAAGGAATTCGTAGGAGTTGAACA
>CAZLOC010000747.1:0-1716 GCA_964560935.1 uncultured Anaerolineaceae bacterium
GATTGTTCTGGAAGGAGGAGTAATTCTCGATTGGGATGCGGGTCACCAGGTCGGCATCGCCGCCTTCCAGCATCTGCTGCTGGGTGGTAGCTTCGGCAACGAGCTGCACCAGCACTTTATCGAACTGGCCTTCTTCCCAACCGCCCCAGTAATCGTCGAAGCGTGTAAAAACGATTTCCTGGTCAGGCGTGTAGGATTCGAGCATGTACGGGCCGGTCCCGGCTTCGATGCCGGCTTCGAAGTAGTTCTCGTCCGCTGCGGCGGCTTCGAGCGCCTTCGGACTGACGATCCATGCGCCGTACAGCGATGAAGCAACCAGATCGATCGGCGCAGAAGCGCTCAGGTTGAAATTCACGGTCAGGTCGTCCACCACTTCCACGTTGTCGAGCATCCACCAGATGAAGGAGGCTCCCGCGTGGTCCGCGGCAGCTTCGATGGAGGCTTTCACGGCTTTGGCGTTCATCGGCTCACCATCGTGGAACTTCACACCCGGGCGCAGGTAAAAGGTCCAGGCTGTGCCGTCTTCGTTGGATTCCCAGCGCTCGGCCAGCAGGGGCGTAAACTTGTCTGCTGCGCCGGGCGGGTTGATGCGCAGTAATTGCTCGTACAGGTTCGCCATATAGGCGGCCTCGGTCGAGAACGACTTGACCGGATCCCAGGTGGTGATGTTGGCGGTATTGGCGATCTTGAGCACCAGGGGGCCAACCGGAGCTTCAGTGGCCGCAGGCTCTTCAGTCACTGCAGGCTCTTGCGGAGCGGCTGGCGCTTCAGTGGGACTCGGGCCGCAGGCTGCGACCAGCACAACCACTGAAAGCAAAGTAAACAGGAACAATTTTCGGTTCATCTTTTCTCCTCTCGGCGAGATATGGGTATCAGTTTAATCATACCTACTGAATTTGCAAAATGTTTGCAAAGGTAAAATAGTGGACTCCAAAATCTCCTGATTTTGGAATTGTTCCAACATCTGGCCCCCTTCGGGGATAATAAGACGTTGGACTCCGTCGTATAAAGTTATAATTCATTAGATGAAGCCCTCGATCTTGCTGCACACCAAATTCCTGGTCCCGCGCCCAACGCCGGACCTGTTACCGCGCCCGCATCTGGTCGAGTGGCTGGAAAAGCAAATGGACAGGCGGCTCATCCTGATCTCCGCCCCGGCCGGATATGGCAAAACCACCGTTTTAGCAGACTTCCTCAACGCCTCCGACCGTCCCTTTGCCTGGTACCAGCTCGACGCCAATGACAGCGACCCCACCGTTTTCCTGACCTACCTGATCGAAGCCCTGCGGCGCATGAAAGACGCGCCGGCTTCCATTACAAACGCCATCGGCCAGACAGCCCAATCCCTGCTGGATAGCCCCGATTCGTCTATTGCGCCCCAGCGTGTGTTGACCGTCCTTATCAATGAACTGACTGAGCAACTCGAGGATATCTGGCTGCTTGTGTTGGAGGACTATCACTACGTCACGAACCCGGTGATACACCAACTGGTGGATTTCTTGCTCGAAAACGCGCCCCCCGGACTGCGGCTGGTCATCTCCACCCGCGCCGACCCGCCCATCGCTCTGGCGCGCTTACGCGCGCGCGGCTTGCTGGCCGAGTTACGCTCCCCCTCTCTGCGGTTCCGGGACGATGAAATCGCCGCATGGATGGACAAAAACCTCCCCGGCAAATTCAGTGAGAACCTGGGCCTGCTTAACGAAAAGACAGAAGGTT
>CAZLOC010000748.1:0-1714 GCA_964560935.1 uncultured Anaerolineaceae bacterium
CGAGGCCCGCTTCTCCAACCAGCCGACCACGGTTACGTTTCAGTACGGAGAAGACCGGATTGAGGCTTGGGACGCCGACGACTTCGATCCCTGGGAAACGCTGGCCTGGCCCACGGTCCGGGTCCTGCGGTATCGTCAGCACAAGCCGGATGGGACCGTCGTCCAGGCCGACTGGTTACCCGATTTCTCCATCGCCAGGCTTAGTACCAATACTGTTCACTTAACAACATTTTTGTGGTATCCTGTTTTCAACAGGAGAACCGCAAATGGCACGTACTGTCGCTGAACTGCCGAAGGGCGCGCGAATCACCGACTTCATCAGTTTGGGCGTCCTCACCAAGACATTTCCGCTGGAGAGAGTCATGGCTGCGGTTGCCGCGGCCGGGAAGACGAGCCGTCGGCAACGGGACTTGCCCGCGCACGTGGTCCTGTACTACGTCATCGCGTTGACGCTGTACATGCAGGTCTCGTACCGAGAAGTGCTGCGCTGCTTGTTGGAAGGCATCAAGTGGTTGCTGGGGCCGGAGTGGGAAGTGAGGGTGACGGGCAAGTCGGGCATCTCGCAGGCACGCACCCGACTGGGATGGGAACCGCTGAAGCTTCTCCATGACGAGCTAGTCGCGCCCATCGCGGTGAAAAGGACCAAAGGTGCTTGGTATCGGCATTGGCGCTTGGTCAGTGTGGACGGGAGCACGATGGATGTTGCCGATAACCAGGACAACGAGAAGGCCTTTGGACGGCCGGCGGCGAGCCGGGGGAGCAGCGCCTACCCGCAAGTGCGCTTCGTATCCTTGGTGGAAAACGGAACGCACGTATTGTTCGGCACGCGATTGGGAGGCTATCACGAGGGAGAAATCACGCTGGCCCACAAGGTATTGCCCTCGCTCAAGAAGGGCATGTTGTGTCTGGGCGATCGAAACTTCTTCGGGTTCGATCTCTGGAAAAAGGCCCGCGCCACCGGCGCCGACTTGCTCTGGAGAGTCAAGAAGAATCTCCGCCTCCCTTGTGAAGAGCGGCTGTCCGACGGCTCCTACCTGAGCACGATCTACCGCTCCGACAAGGACCGCCGCCGGGGCATCCATGGAGTCCGAGTACGCGTCATCGAATACACCTTGGAAGGGGTCGTTGACGCCGAGCCGATTTATCGGCTGGTGACGAGCATTCTGGATCCCGATCAGGCACCCGCCAAGGAACTGGCGGCACTGTATCACGAGCGATGGGAAATCGAAACGGCGCTGGACGAACTGAAAACACACTTGCGCGGCTCCAAGATCGTCCTGCGCAGCAAGACCCCGGACTTGGTGCGCCAGGAATTCTACGGACTGATGATGACGCACTTCGCCGTCCGGGGAATCATGCACGAAGCGGCTCTCCAGGCTGGGGAAGATCCCGACCGGCTCTCATTCCTCCATGCGGTGCGGGTCGTCCGCCGCAAGCTTCCCCAGTTTGTCGCTATTCCCCCCTCAGGAGAGGAAAGCGTTTCATAAGGCGGTTCTCGCCGAGATTCTCGAAGAAAGGGTCGTGTCGAGCCGTGGCCGCCAAGTTCCGCGTGGCGTCAAGCGCAAGATGAGCAACTTCCCCCTCCGCAGAGGTCACACTTCGGATGCCCGCCGGCTCAACTACTCCAAGTACATCAAGGTGATTAAGTGAACAGTATTGTGTTTAGCCCTCGTTTTATGCGGCAGACCTCCACTTCGAAGCATGCGCCCTCGCT
>CAZLOC010000749.1:0-1710 GCA_964560935.1 uncultured Anaerolineaceae bacterium
TTGGGCACGCAGGCTCAGGCGGCTGGCCAGTCTGAACGCTTCTTCCTTGAACGGTACGGTGACGTTGGCGCCGCGTCCGCTCATTGCCACGAATTGCGTCACGCTCGCGGCAAAACCATCAAGCGGCGCGAGGACCGCCTCGTAAGTCATGTCCTGTCCGGTTTCTTGGGCAAAGGCGGCATGGATCAGCGGGGATTTGGAATGGGCAATCGGGTGCCCGAATACAGCGTAACGGTCGGTCATGGCGGCCGTATTTTAGCCGTTGCAGTGGATGTGTTGCGTTTTGTGTTGTCGGCGCCAGGCGTCAGCTCTGTGTCCAGGGCAGGCCGCGCTGTTTCCAGCCGTTGAGTTCGTTGCGGTGGCCGGTGGCTTTGTTGAGGTCGCCCTCGAGACCTTCCAGTATGTTGTAACAACTGCCGCGCCCGCCTTCGGTGCAGGCAGCCGCCGCACGATGTGAACGCGCGCCAGTACGGCAGATGAAAATCAGCAGTGATTCCGGATCGGTAGCCTGCGCCAGTTGGACCAGAAAATGAGGATTGAGCGCCCAGCCTGGCCAGGCTTGCCACTCGACATGTATCGCGCCGGGGATGATGCCGTTGAGTTCAAGTTCTGCTTGTGAGCGTACGTCGACCAATTGCGCACCCGGGGCAATCTGCAATAATTCATGGGCTTCGTGCGGCAACAGGGCACCCGCATAGGACCAAGCATGCGCCTGACTGCGGCTGTGAGCGGTGTCGAGCAACTCTGTGATGCGTCCCATGACAGCTCCCATTTGATGGGTTCAGTATATGAAAATCAGCGTTTGGCGCAAATTGCACCAAAACGGTGCTCTAGTTGGGGCCGATGCATGTTAATGGTGCGTATATGAAAGCGGGTTTCGCACTATCCTGTCGCAGGGGCCTTGTGGCACAATGCCTCAAGCCTGATTCCATACATGGCACGGTTGCTGCTAAGTTCGCTGTACTGCGGCACACCATCGTGGTGTCGTTAACTTTACCTATTTCAGTTTGAGGAGTTTCAGCATGACCATGACCATGACCGTGGCCGATGTGATCAAGATGATTCAGGACAACGAAGTGAAATTCGCTGACCTGCGTTTTACCGATACCCGTGGCAAGGAGCAGCACGTTTCCATCCCTGCCCGTCTGGTGACCGAAGACTGGTTCGAAGATGGCCATCCCTTCGACGGCTCCTCGATTGCCGGCTGGAAAGGCATCCAGGCCTCCGACATGCTGCTGAGGGCTGATCCCGATACGGCCTATATGGATCCGTTCTTCGACGAACCCACGATCATCCTGACCTGCGATGTGATCGAGCCGTCCGACGGCAAGGGCTACGAGCGCGATCCGCGTTCGGTGGCGCGTCGCGCCGAGGCTTACCTGAAGTCGACCGGTCTTGCCGATACGGCTTACTTCGGCCCGGAACCTGAATTCTTCATTTTCGATTCCATCACCTGGCACGACAACATGTCGGGCTGCGGCGTGAAAATCAATTCCGAAGAAGCGGCCTGGTCGTCGGCCGAGAAATTCGAGGCCGGCAATACCGGCCACCGTCCCAATGTGAAAGGCGGCTATTTCCCGGTTCCCCCGGTTGACAGCTTGCAGGACATTCGCGCTGCCATGGTGCTGGCGCTGGAAGAAGCCGGCATTCCGGTTGAAGTGTTCCACCACGAAGTGGCGACCGCCGGCCAGTGCGAAATCGGCACCCAGT
>CAZLOC010000750.1:0-1707 GCA_964560935.1 uncultured Anaerolineaceae bacterium
AACTGGGAAGAACTACGCAACGAACTCTTGGGTCGGGGCGCGGTGCTCAGAACCAGATCGGATGCAGAGCTGGTCCTGCGCACCTACGAAGTCTGGGGGAATGAGTGTCTGCCCCACATCGACGGCGATTTCGCCCTGGTGATCTGGGATGCCCGGCAACGCTCAGTTTTCTGCGCGCGCGACCGCATGGGCAACAAGCCTTTCCATTACCACTGGAACGGCAAAACCCTCGTCTTCGCTTCCGAACTGCACGCGATCCTCGCCCTGCCCTGGGTCCCGGAAGTGTGCAACGAAGGCATGCTTGCCGAATACCTGGCGTGGGATTTCCTTTCACGTGACGAAACTCTCTGGCAGGGCGTCATGCGGCTGGTGGCTTCGCACCGCATGACGGTCGACGGCGCAGGGCCCAAGCCGGAGGCGTACTGGGCACCGGATGTTTGGATGGCCTTGCCGTACACCAATGACGAAGACTACGTCGACCACTATCGCGATTTGTTTGCTGACGTAGTCCGGCGGATGTCCCGCTCTAATCTGCCCGTGGCGTACGAAGTCAGCGGCGGACTCGACTCATCAGCGATATTTGCCATGGCCGAAAACCTGCGACAGAAGCACGAACTACCCGCACCCGCCATCGAGGGATATGTACTGGCTTTTCATGATGATGCTGATGCAAACGAACTTGAATACAGCAGGTCAGTGGGCAAACACCTGGGTCTCGAAATCCAGGAGATTCGCCCTGAGAAAAAGCCGCTGTCCTGGTACCGCGATTGGGCCCGCCATTATTGCGAGTTTCCAGGCTTTCCCAATGGCGCAATGGGGTTGCCCATCAGGGAGAAAGCAAGGTCCGACGGCAGTCGGGCATTGCTTGCTGGAGTAGGTGGTGACGAGTGGGTGGACGGCAGCCGGACGTACTACGCCGAAGCCCTGGCTACCAGACGGTGGCGTGAACTTTATCGATATATGGAGACGGACTGCAGGGAAGTCGGCGTTCGGAGCTGCATCGGATGGCTGCTCCGTGCCGGCATTTTTCCCCTCCTTCCCACCCAACTCAGAGCGGGCCTGCGAAAAATCATCACCCGTGGCAGGATCGAGGGGGTCGACAGAGAGGCCTGGCTAACGCCGTCCATGCGGCAGCTTATCAAACAGCGGCGGACGCAACACCGTACCGTACCCCCTGAAAGAATCAGACGGGTTGGACAGCGCAGTCAACTCAATATGCTGGCAGGTGCCTATTCCATGGTTGCGCGCGAGATGGAAGAACGCCTGAGTTCGCATGCTGGACTTGAGCTGCGGCGGCCGTTCTGGGATGCAAGAATTGTCCAGTTTGCTTTCGCCACTCCCGAACGGCTCAGGTTGCAGGGTCGCACCACCAAACCCTTGCACAGGCAGGCAATGACTGGATTACTGCCAGACCAAGTCTTGAAGCGCGAAACCAAAGCGAATTTTGGGGTCACCTTTAGCCAATACCTGCCCGAGATGAAACAGGCCTTGACTCTAGATATTCCAGCAAGGCGCCCTGACTGGATTGGCACCAAAGGCGCGATTGAATTATATGAACAAAGTGGGAACCCAAGGTATTCAGGGTTGCCAGAATGGATTCTGTGGGCCCTGTTCGGATGCGATGCTACTTTTTTTGACGCACCAGTTACAATTCGTGACGTTAATGATTTCTATACACGGAGCTGAAATGGAAAATAAAACATCAAA
>CAZLOC010000751.1:0-1707 GCA_964560935.1 uncultured Anaerolineaceae bacterium
CAGATAAAATATCTTATAAAGAAAGGCGATGCAATATCTACTGAAAAAAAAGGATCGGAAAAACTACGTGGGCGTTGCATAGCAGTTACATTTGATGACGGCTATGAAAGTGTAGTTGAGAACGCGCTTCCAATATTGCGTGAATTAAAAACCGGTGGGGTATGCCCGGAAACGCGGCGGGCGCTTGCGCTTAAAGGCTTTTTGCTCACGTCGCATTACGATGGGTCGATCAGCGTCTACCTGCATGGTGAAAGCAGCCTGGACTTACGCTTGTATTCAGCTCAGACCCTGCGCTACGGCGAGAATCCTCACCAATCCGCGGATTTATTCGTGTATGAACCGGACACCGGGCCGATGGGGGGCAAGGTCCTGCACGGGAAAGAGCTATCCTACAACAACCTGCTCGATTTAGATGCGGCCTGGCGGGCCGCCGCTTGCCACGATGAAACGGCGGTAGCGATCGTCAAGCACCTTTCGCCTTGCGGAATCGCCGCGGCATCCACCCTGGAAGAAGCTTACAGGCTGGCGCTGGCTTCGGATCCTGTGTCTGCGTTCGGCGGGATCATCGCCTGCAACCGCCCGGTGAATGAGGCTGCCGCTGCCCTGATGATGGAATTGTTTGTCGAGTGCATCATCGCGCCGGGTTTTTCCAGCGAAGCCCTGACGATTTTAACCGCCAAGAAAAATCTGCGCCTGGTCGAGATGCCAGACTTGCAGATTGAGCCTGAATATGAGCTGCGCTCGATCACGCGCGGCGTGCTGCGCCAATCGGTCGATTATGGAGATCCGCCGGGTACGGAGTGGAAAGTGGTTTCTCAGCGGCAGCCGAGTGAGGAAGAGTGGTCTGCGCTGCGTTTTGCATGGAAGGCTTGCCATCATGTCAAGTCGAATTCGATTGTATTTGCTTGCGGGACGGCCACGGTTGGAATTGGCGGCGGGCAGCCAAACCGGGTTGATTGTGTGCGCATCGCGGTTCAACGGGCCGGCGAACGCGCTCAAGGGGCGGTGATGGCTTCAGACGCCTTCTTCCCCTTCGCCGATTCGGTGCAGGTGGCCGCTGAAGCCGGGATTACGGCGGTGGTGCACCCGGGCGGATCGATGCGGGACGGCGAGTCGATTGCGGCGGCTGACGCCGCGGGGATGGCCATGGTCACCACCGGCGTCCGGCATTTCAGACATTAAACCGGGCTGTCGATTAAAAAACAGATCAAAAAGTAAATGCTCAGGTCAATGGGAGAAAACTCTGAATTTTAGGTGTATGTGGGGGCTTCGCCCCCACATACACCTAAAATTCAGCAACTTTCCCCTCATGGCTGAGTTGTTAAGGTGGAAATTATGCTCACTTATCTTGGCTTTGTAATTTCTCTAGGTGCTGCTGAGCCTGTTCAATCAGGTCTTTGCGGTCGGGGAACTGGCTCGCATAAGATTGGTAAACGTCAATCGCGTCTTCTATGTCGCCGTTTTGTTCGTATAACTCACCCAGGCGCAGGTAAATTTCAGCGAAATATGGCGTGCCCGGGCGACCTGTGTTCTCTTGAATGTACTTCTCGGCCTGCTGGACGGTCAGCTTCTCGGTAATGATCTCTTTAGATCGCTCCACCGCTTGCTGGACGTAAGCTGGCTGGGGCCAAGAATAGGAGCTGGACCATATTTTTTCGAAGTTTAGGTATCCGCCGTAGTTAACATACTTATTGGTCTCGTCATCGA
>CAZLOC010000752.1:0-1706 GCA_964560935.1 uncultured Anaerolineaceae bacterium
ACCAGTCCCGGGAAGCGGATGGCGCGAAAGTCCAGCATCGTGGGCGGATCCGGCTCCAGATGGCGCTGTCCTAGAAATCTGCTGTAGTACACCCCCAGCTTCTCGCAATACAACTTGTTACAACCATACATCGTTTGTGGCGCGTTCCATTCGTTCTCTTTGACCTGTCCCGCAGTTGTCTTCTCGGCTAAATCTCGGAAGCCATAGGCCGCAATCGAACTGGGGAACAGGAGTTTGACATGCTTGTCATATTTCTCGGAGCGGTAAGCTGCCATGGCCAGCATCTGCATCGTTCCCTCTACATTGATGCGATGCGCCATTTCAGGAGATTCTTCGGCCTTCGAAGAAAGCGACGCGGCCAGGTGAAAGACCACGTCGAAATCGTAATCATAAAAAACTTTGACCGTGTTGAGCAAGTCTCCCCGCACATGCTCTGCGACCAGAGGGGAGATCGCATCCGGCAATGGCGCCAGGTCTGCGGAAACAGTACGATAGCCTCCGCGTTGCGCCAACCCTTGCACCAGCGCCTGTCCGATTTCTCCACATGCGCCCGTTACAAGGACTTGTTTTTCAGTCATAGTTTTCTCCTTTGTGCTAGAATGGGTAACAAAAATATCCGCAGATAGGACGGATTTTCGCAGTTTATTACCTGCGCTCATCCGTAAGACCTGCGGACGTGACCACCAGCGAGCAACCTGCTCCATTGCTGTTTTATTGTACAACATCCCGCGTTGGATTTTTGTCATCAAATGCGCATGACTTTTCCCCGACTTTTCATTACGACATGCGGACTACTGCTCACGGCCTGTTCCGGTATTGGACTGGACGCCGTGACAGCTACGCCCCGTCCGCCCACGCCGACCCCGCTTCAGACCTCGACCCCGGTCTGGTTCCCGGCAACCACCACTCCTACGCCCCAACCTGTGCGCACCCAGCCGCCCACCCCGGAGATGCTGACCGGTTTGGGAAGCGTGATCGCTACCGACGATTTCAGCCGCTCATCCACCTGGGATACAGCTTCTTCCGATCAAGGCTCGGCCTCCATCAGCCGTGACCGCCTGACCCTGGCCGCCCAGCCTGGCGTGTACTTGATCAGCCTGCAAAGGAATATCGTCGCAGGCGATTTCTACGCCGAGATCACCGCCCGTCCCAGCCTGTGTCGCGGCGCGGACGAATACGGCTTTCTGGTGCGCGCCAACGCCGCCACCTATTATCGCTTTTCCCTGACCTGCAACGGACAGGCGCACGCCGAACGGATCAGCGTCAGTGAGCGGCACGACCTGCACGAACCCGTCTTGAGCGGCGACGTGCCGCCCGGCGCGCCGGGAGAAGTCCGCATCGGGGTCTGGGCTGCCGGGCCGGAGCTGCGCCTGTTCCTGAATGGCCGCTTTCAGTTCAGCATCAGCGACCTGAACCTGTCGTCCGGCACGCTGGGCGTCTTTGCCCGCGCTGCAGGTGACACGCCTGTCACCGTGACGTTCTCAGACCTGGAAGTGCGGGCTGTGGATTATGTTCTGCCGACGAGGACACCAAACCCATGATGTTTTGTAGGGGCAGGGCTTGTCCCCGCCCTGGGTGACCATGAAGGTCGCCCCTACAGGATATAATGGGGAAATGCCGCGCCCAAACAAACTCAACAACCTCGACCCCAAATCCTGGCTCAAATTCCAGAAATCCTGGTTCATCCACAACCCGCCGCCGCGCAA
>CAZLOC010000753.1:0-1706 GCA_964560935.1 uncultured Anaerolineaceae bacterium
CCGCCACGATCGATGTCTCGGTAGGGGGGATCGCCGTCGGCGCGGGCGGCTTTGCCGTTGGCGATGCCGCCACTTGCGAAACTGGAGCGGAGGTTGGTCCAAAGCTGATGTAAAACAGATCGGGGTTGTTGTACAAAAACCAGCAACCGCCGATCGCCGCAATGAGGATCGCCCCGCCGAATAGCGCTATCAGAATAGCGGGAAGCACCAGATTCTTCTTGCGCCGGGTCGCAGGTGGGATGGGTGGCGTAACAGGCGCGTAAGACGGTTGTGGGGTAGGGGTAACCGCAGGCGTAGAAGGCGCGGGAGTGGGAGTGGGCTGTCTTTCTACCGTTCCGGTCATTTGCGCCCGCAGGCGTTCCACTCTAATGGATGAGGCGGTCACCTTCTCGCCGGTCAGCAATTTCTGCAATTCGCTTACGAAGATATGGATGTCTGGATAACGATTTTCCGGATCCTTGGCAAGTACTTTGAGCATGACCGATTCGACATCCCGCGGCAGGTCTGGAATATAGTTTGTGGGCAGCGGTAAGGGTTCACTGGCTTGTTTGAGCAGCACGCCTGCCGGGGTGTCGGCTTTGTAGGGGCGGCGACCAGTAATCATTTCATAGAGAACAACCCCCAGTGAATACATATCAGACTTTGCTGTGGTTTCGCCGATCCACTGCTCGGGAGCCATATAATCGGGTGTACCCAGCCCTGCGCCGGTCCCGGTAATAATTGTTGTCTCCTTCCCCTTATCTCCAAATACCTTCACCAGCCCAAAATCGGTCAACAAGGGTTCCCCATTTTCAGTCAGCAGGATATTGGAGGGTTTGATATCCCTATTGATGATATTTTGATCGTGGACATATTCCAGTGCATGCGCGATGGGCATGAGCATTTGAACCGCTTCCCGCCAGGGGATGGGTTTCCCGAGCCGGTCTTTGAGCGTGCCGCCGGGTAAATAGACCATCACCAAATAAGGTGCGCCCTCGAACTCGCCATAGTCGATGACGGGAACAATGTTGGGGTGCGAGAGCCTGCCCAGTGACTTGGCTTCACGCTCGAAACGCTTGAGCAGCATTGCCATTTCACTCTCCGAAAAGACTTCGCGCCGGATGACTTTGATTGCAACTTCGCGCTCAAGGCGGGTATCAAAAGCCTTGTACACGGTTGCCATACCGCCTTCCCCGATCAATTCAAGGATCTGATATCGTCCAATATCTCGCCCAATCATCTCATCAGACATAGTGGTTCCCTCTTTTTACAATGTATAGAAATAATATAGCACAAATTTGTCCGGATGGTACAATCTGCACGCAAAATATAATGGACACGGATGCCACGGAGATCACGGAAAGAATCCGTGAAAATGGAAGGAAATCCGTCCAATCCGTGAGATCCGCGTCCGAAAATAGGGATGAAATTCATGATCAAAACCAACGGCATCTACTTCAAAGACGAGCATAACCGCACGCTGTTGCTGCGCGGGGTCAACTTGGGCGGCAGCAGCAAGGTTCCCTATCCGGGCGGCGCAACCTACATCAGCAAAGGCTTTTTCGATCATCGCGATGTCTCCTTTGTGGGGCGTCCCTTCCCGCTAGAGGAGGCCGACGAACATTTCTGGCGGCTCAAATCCTGGGGGCTGACCTTCCTGCGCTTCCTGGTTACCTGGGAGGCGATAGAACATGCCGGTCCCGGCCAATACGACGAGGCCTATCTCG
>CAZLOC010000754.1:0-1704 GCA_964560935.1 uncultured Anaerolineaceae bacterium
CTTGTGGAGTGGCAGTATGGATGGTACGGGCAAGATCTGCCACGCCTGAACGGGCGATGTATATGGGAAAGCCGCCTTGCTCGAGGAAGTAAGCCAGGTTATAGGCAGCCGGCTGAGCTGGCGGTTCGACGAGCACGATGATGCGGCGCGCCTGCCCGATCTCTTGTACCAGTTTTTCAACGGCATCTGTATCCAGAGAGATGCGGGTTTGCTCGAGCTCTTCGACGAGCTCCTGGATGGCGTGGTTGACCACGCCAGGGACGGAGTCGGGCACCTCTGCCAGTTGAGGTCGGATGAGCAAGTCGCGGCGGACCTTATCGCGGATCTCACGCAGCAACTCGGGGTAGCCCTTATAACCGAGGTGCTGAGAGAAGCGCACCACAGTGGCGGCATCCAGGTTGAGTTCATGAGCCAGTTCGCTGGCGGTCATGAAGGAGGCTTCAATATACGAATCCAACAGGAAATCTGCCAGCTTTGCAAAGCTTTTTGACATTCCTGGTCTTTCATGACGAATACGTTCCTCATAAGTCAGCATTGATGCCTCCAATTCGCAACATACATTGTATAAAGTTTATCACAGAGTCAGAAAAAAAAGCAATGGATGTTGCGTAAATCCCCTGTGCAATCAAGAAAACTGCGGTATAATCAGCCCACCCGGGCGGGTAGTTCAGTCGGTTAGAACGCTTCTCTTACACAGAAGAGGTCGCAGGTCCGAGTCCTGTTCCGCCCACACTTTTACCCCCAGGGATGGGGTATTTGTTATTATAGGGCTACATGTGGGGGTATGTTTTAATGATGAGCGGATTAAGGTGCAATCGGGTGCAGTTGCTGAAACACCACTGGGGTAATGAGCTCGTCGATTTTCTGGCTGCTTCTTCCTGCATGCTGGGAATCAGGTGTCCATACACGTCAAAAGTAATCGAGGGTTTTGCATGACCAAGCCTTCGTGAGACAACAATGACCGAAATGCCATGAATGAGTATCAATGGCCCAAATTCCGCACCAAAGAATAGCGGAATTTGGGAATATCGTGTAAGCTGGGGGAATGGACCCCGAAACGAGATATGAAACACAAAGGATCGATCACATGGGGATCGTAGCCGGGATCTGCCAGGAGATCGGGAATTGATCGAAGAAATTGACCGGAAAGTCGGACCGAGTGGCCAAAAGGTCAGTGTGGATCAGCGAGTACAGGCGATGGTGCTGAACGCATTAGGCTTCAGCAGCCGTGCGCTGTACCTGATGCCAGACTATCTACATAACAAGCCGGTGGATTTGCTGGTCGGAGCGGGGCTGAGTGCGGATGATTTCAACGACGACAGCTTGGAAACGCTGTATGCCAAAGGAGTGACTGAGATATTTGCCCAGGTAGCGGTGCGAGCCTTGCGAGTGTACGGGATCGAACACCGTTTTGTGCATGTGGACAGCAGCTAATTCCATTTACACGGGCAATATGACCCACATTCCGCACTCCCAACTTCGCATTATCAGGAATTTCCCAGAAGTGATAACCAAGCAAGAAGTTATCCAATCAAGAGTATGCGTTCAAGGAGGATTAGCGGGATCGAACTTCCTCTGAATACAACAGTGGCCAAAAGATGGGCAACTCATTTTGCGGATAAACATCGCGCAAAAACCAATGACGATATGGATTGCCGACGGCATCGCCAAAATAAGGCCCATTGGTGAAAACATCAAATGTAT
>CAZLOC010000755.1:0-1702 GCA_964560935.1 uncultured Anaerolineaceae bacterium
GAAATGGGCACGCCGGAGCAGCGGGCGGCGTGCGGGCCCGATGTGGGTCGATTTTGTAAGTCCGTCAAACCAGAGGACGGTCCTTTCGCCTATCTCTTCTGCCTCCAGGGCCATCGTGAAAAATTGCGCGCTGCGTGCCTCAGAGTCCTAGAGAGCAACGGTCAATGAATGTGAGGGCACTCGTGATCCCGACCGAGCCCCATGTGCCTGAAGTCCCGGCTTTCCTGGAAACAGGTGAAGTTGAAGGTCGCGTAACCCGTAGAATTTAACCTCGCAAGAAAGTGTTTGGTAAATCGGCGAGCCAAACTTCAGTTGACGCGCCATGTCAAATCAGACGTCCCAATCCCGTTGGCGTGCTGGCGCTGATTTATTCGGCAGGATTCAGGGCAACCGCAGGCTGGATCGAACTCTCAATTGACGTGGCGTCTTTGGATGCGTTTAGCCTTTGCAGGTCCACAATGAGGTCGTAGAAACATTCAAGGGGCACAGAATATTTTCGTTCAGCGGTGGAGTATTTAGTCGTCAAAGAAATAATTACGTTCTTACCGTCGGGTGTGTAAGCGTCGGCCCTCAAAGCAATGATGCTGACTGGAACTGTTTCGTCTTGGTTCATCGTACTAAGCTCACAAACGAGTGGCGGGCCATGCACGTGACTATCGAACAGTCTACCCGCAAAGGTCCCGCAACTGCCAAATAGATCAAATATGCTGACTATCTGACTGACAAGATAAATGTCGGGTACCCGACATAGTTGATCTATATCAAAGCGGGTTCCCAATCAAAGGAACAGCCTGCACCATCACTGAAACAGTTTCGGGCCTCGGTGACTGAGAGACGCTCCTGCGCTCCCGCTCGTTCTTTACGGGGGTCCTATGAATATCATTCCGATCCGAGACGTTTGGTTCGACGACGCCGCGACCTCGGCTATGGGCAAGGCTTTCGACCATGCCTGCAAAGCGCTTCGAAATTCCGGGTCTGCCATTACAGTGCGTGAGATCATCGCAAAGCGGATCATTGAGGCGGCCAAAAACGGCGAGTTCGATCCGATCCGCCTCCATTCGCAAGCGATAATGGGATTTAGCATCGATGACGTGTCGATGCCGAGTGTTAGCGTGGACCGCAACCCCCCGATTCCGGTCTCAAACAATCTTGCGGCTGCTGGCTGACGAAGAAACCAGAGACGAGGTGCCAAGGCCGTTATCGATCCACATCAACGCGCTTAGCTATTGAAGCAATTTGCTTCAAAACTCATTTTTTCAATGCAAGAACGCTGGGTCACGCCACACCCCCAAGCGCCTTGTATTGTTTGGCAGCTCCGCCTGACTTTAAATCAGGCGGGGCTGTTTCAGAGCGATCAATCGAGCACAACAACCATGCAAACTCAAACAGCGATCGTGCCTGTCGTCACCGCCTTCGTTCGCCGAATTTGGGCACCAGCAATAATAGCTTTTGGATTGGGGCTCACTGTGGGTTGGATTTCTATTATCGGATATGCGCTCGTTTCCACGATGATAGAACTAGTAAGTTAGGGATGCGGCCTGAGCAAAACATCTGATTGGATCTTGGAGAGCGCCGCGAGGGCGGTCTTTCTTTTTCGCACGGTCCCTTTGCCAATGTCCGCTATTGGCCCTTAGCAGACATTGGCTGGTGCACCGCACATGTCTGCTTTCGGGGTAAGAGCGGACATCATTCAATACGAGTT
>CAZLOC010000756.1:0-1696 GCA_964560935.1 uncultured Anaerolineaceae bacterium
GCAAGAAGCTCAAAAGCCCAGCGCTTCTCACGCGGGTTGTAGCATTGTGTGGTGGTAGAAATCGTAAATTCACCGGCTTTGCGACCCGTAAGCCAAAAATTGAATAAGTCAGGCGTGGTCAGAAGCGTTTTGGCGCTTTGCAGGGCAGGATCATTTTCCCGGCGCATGGCAAACAACTGGAATAACGTATTCAGTTGCATGAACTGGATGCCAGTTTGGTTATAGATCTCTTTGCGCGGGATGATCTGGCATGCAGCCTCTACCATTCCATTCGTGCGCGCGTCGCGATAGTGATAGGGATTCCCAATCAACCGGTCGGCAGAGTCCAGCAAACCAAAGTCCACACCCCATGTATCCAACCCAATTCCAGCCAGTGCACCGCCCGTAGATCCAGCGGCGATGCGCAAGCTGTTTTGAATCTCTGCCCATAACCGCAGGACATCCCAATGAATATGATCAGCCACGCGCACAGGGCCATTGGGGAAACGGTGAATTTCATCCAATGTCAGATGCTCATCAATGCGCCCGAGCATGGCGCGGCCGCTTTCGGCTCCTAGGTCAACAGTGAGAAACGATGGACCTGGCATAGAATTTAGCCATATAAAGCGCCAAAGTTGATACAGGCACGGTAATCAGCACCGGTATAATCATTCGCGCCGAAGGCGCTCCACGCGCTGGGACGGAAAATTTTTTCCTCAACAACATTGTGCATACAGACCGGGATGCGCAGCATGGCAGCCAGGCTGAGGAGATCTGCGCCAATATGCCCATAACTTAGTGCGCCATGATTTGCTCCCCAATTCGCCATCACAGAGTAAACATCGCGTAAAGATCCCTGGCCGGTGAGATTGGGAACGAACCAGTGAGTGGGCCACGTGGGGTTGGTGCGCTCGTCAAGCTGATGATGAACATCTTCCGGCAAGTCAACGGTCCAGCCCTCAGCGAGCTGAAGCACGGGTCCCAAGCCTTTGACCAGATTGAGGCGGCTCATCGTGACAGGCATGTTCCCGCGCGTCAGGAAGGTGCTGGAATAGCCGCCGCCCCGGAAATATTCCGTAACAGCTGGATGCCAGGTGGTTGCTTCCAGGCATTTCTTCATCTCTTCATCCGTCACGCTCCACCAGGGTTTGATAGCAGGCTGTCCATCTATCTCCTGCCAGCCAGTAGCGTCCAGGGCACAGGCGCCGGAATTGATCAAATGAATCAGACCGCCCGCCGCACATCCGCTTAATTCATGACCGGTGACGCGCCTCACCGCAGCCGGACTCCAGTAGGTGCGCACATCAGCAAAAATCTGTGCTGTATTCGTGAGCAGGTGACCGAACAACATGCAGACGCCGTTGAGGCTATCATTTTCCGTCGCGACGAGGTAAGGCTGGCGCGGACCGTTCCAATCGAAGGATGTGTTGAGAATCGCTTCCAGAAAGTCGCCGTTAGGCTGATAGTCGGTCCACTGACGCTGGCCCTGGAGCCCGGCCAGAATGGCGTTACGCCCCAACGCCTCTTCGCCAAAGCCGAGTTCTCCCAACCGAGGATTGCCGTTCATGGTGTCGCGAGCAATCATCGCCATCTTGACGACAGTCTCCCAATCTTTATCTTTCTGCTCGCGGCCGCGCTGTTTCTCAGGAGGGTTGTATTCGTGTCCTTCCTTACAATTATTCTTTACCCAACCCAGGGCGCGGCTGAACTCTTCGGG
>CAZLOC010000757.1:0-1695 GCA_964560935.1 uncultured Anaerolineaceae bacterium
GCTGGTCCTTGAATTGCTCGATCAGATCAAACAAATCGGTGCTGACGGTTTTAAGGGTTTTCCCCGATTCCGAGGGTTTGACCAGGGAAAAGGCGGCCAGGGGTTTCTTGCCCCAGTAGCGCGCCGTCACCTTCGGGTCGATGCCGTCAAACAAGTCGCGATGATGACGCTTGAGGTTTACCAGAACCAGGCGTTCGCCCGAAAAATCGGCCTCACTCACACGCAGCTCCGTCGAAAATATCTGTTTGACGCCGGCTGCATCCTGCCACTATGATTCCAATGTCTTTTGGCCGATACCGGACAGCACCACATATTGGGTATACATTCATGATGGCATCAGCCCGGAGGCGGCGGCGGCCAATTCATCGACCAGAACATCCGCTCGGGCAAGGCCATGGGTGAAGCATTCAAGCACATCAGGAAGAAGCTGGTCCGCAATTACAATCTCGGTCTCAAACAGGCGTCCCTGCTCGCGGACGAGCCCTTAACTAGAATCCAGATCATCGAAGGGGAATAGAGTATGACCGACGAAACCGAGAAGGAGAAACAGGCCAAGGCTCGCTTTTTTCATATGCTGCTTCAGGAGGGTATCAAAAAGGGCAACAAACTCAAGGCGGACGAGCCGAAGCTGAAAGAGTCGACCGGGTCAAAGAAGCCATAGGGGGAACATTTTAGAGACAAAACCAATTGGAACAGGCCCACAAGCGGGCAATTTCCAAAGATGACCAGTAAGTCCCTTGACTGCCCTTCTCGCCAAAGCCCGCGACCATCCATGACCTACAGCGCGGACTATGGATAGTCTTCGCGCCATCCCCGAGGTAGGTTTCAGGGGAACATTGATGGTTTGAAATCTAAGGCTGGCTGCGCCCGCAACCCGCCACCTCTTTTGTAACTGTGTTCGCCCGCAGCGTGTCTGCCGCGTTCCAAAGCCGCCATGTGCCATCATCCAATCTATGAATTTACTATAGCCCACCCGATGGAGATTGCCAGGAAACACTGCTGGTTTGTGATCTGACCTGGGGTGGTGAAAATGTCTGTAAATTCATTTAATCCTGTTTTTATTCCTTTTTCGCATAACCAATCGAAATTTAACATTATAATGTAATAATCGGAACAAAAAAAGGATTATAATTTTTGTTCAAATTCGTACGATTTTCACCACCCCAGATCTGACCTATTCCTCAATCCCGCATAGGGCGCTAAAAGCGGTTGCCCAGGTGGTCGGGGTAGAGCTTCCCCCCACGACCCGCGCGGTGGAATTGGAATAGCTGGCTAAAATTCCGGATGGTAGTGCCAAGAGCCTTCTTGTGTCTCATAGCTACCTGAAATCGTACAGAAATAAAAATCCTGGTGTTCAAAATCAGCCAAAGATACCGTTCGAAATTACATCTCCCTATCCTGCCTGTCCTGGTCCTACGCACCCGGGCCGACGCATTTCACGTTATCCTATGGCGGTTAGCTCATTAAATTTTTTGGGTAGCTGACTTACTCAAACGACCCCAACATGTAGTGTAGATTGATAACCCGTACCCTCGGACGTTTGAGGAGTTTTTTGACTGCTTTTTGGTGGAGAAAGACTGCACCTCCTATCTGGAGTGCCGCCGTTCTAAGCGTCGTTGCAAGCTCTTCTTTCGGCTTATTCAATCAACAGTAGTAACTGGTCCTCCACCGGTCAAATCCTTGTATGCATCGAAA
>CAZLOC010000758.1:0-1694 GCA_964560935.1 uncultured Anaerolineaceae bacterium
ATTTCGTAAGCAAAATGAGCGCGACCATCGAACCTATCAGACACAAGAACATATCGCTTTGCGTGTCCCAGAGGTAACCCTGCGTTCCAAGAAATGCTTCAGTATCCGTCGGATTGGAAAGAGAGGCCAACCATTCAAGAATTTCATAAATTGCTGAAAAAGCCAAAGGGACGGCTACAGATATAAAACCAAGCCACTTGCCACGCCTGAGTGGTGATGTTCGCGATAGAATTTCGCGTGTGTATATTGCCGGGCCAAAACCCTGCATGAAGTGCCCGATCTTATCGTAGTTATTACGGGTCCAGCCGAACCAATCTTCCATCCAAAAACCAAGCGGTACTTTGGCGTAAGAGTAATGGGCACCCAACATTAGGATCATGGCATGGATTGCGATAAGAGTATAGGTTAAACTGGTCAGCGGAAATCTCTTATATGTGAGGAGCAGAACCGGTAAAGCCATCATTACCGGTAAGGTTTCCAAGACCCAGGTAAGGCGGGTATCAAGCGGCTTAATCCCCGACCAAACCCCAAGAACCAAGACTATTATCAATAATATTAGGGGATATTTTTGTGATGCCATATCATATTTCCTGTCAAGGCCCCCTTTCAAGTATTGGATCGTTAATCAACACCGGATAATGGCCATTCGCAATAAGTCATCCGGCAACTGCAGTCAAATTCATACTTCCGTCAGCTTCTGCGCTGTTTCCTTACCGAGATCAAAGGCCTTCAGGTTCGACTCAAGAAAAGCCTTTTTCGTAGAACCGGCGATGATGTCCCTGATGACCTTCTCGGTCACAGCCGTTGCACCGCCGCCAAGATGCGCCCCGAGGTACATGGGATGCCTCACAATCGCACAGGGGCCGGTGGTGACCACGCGCTGCCCCTGCACAACCTCCACGACACGAGACGCATAGCTGTTCTCCCTCAGCACCAGTATGCACAGCCCATCCCCCCGACTCCTCCATCCAGGCATGACATGAAGGTTGTCGAGACAAGCTCCCCACTGAGGGTCTTTGTCGAGCATCATGCAAGCAAACCCAACCAACTCTCTACGGTGCTCCGTCAGAACCACAAGAAAGCGATCGGAACTTAAGGAGAAAAAACGAGATTTCCAGAGCTTCGCTCGCTCATCAGCATCATGCCGATCCAGGCCAGTGTATTTCCATAGCTCACCTTTGTGCAGGTCCCTACGATCCGCCCACTTTGCTCAGCGACAACACAGCCCTCCGGAGAAAGAGCTAGCAGGCGCTTCCAATCAAGGATCGTCTGATTCCATCCCAGATCAGCCCTTAATTGATCCGCCGGGCGCAAGTCATCTGGGCAAAGGCAACGAAGCGTGAAATTCATGCAGGAAAGAACTCCGTTTGGGTAGACTTCAGCGTAGGCAATCGGAGGTTGCAGGTCAAGGAGGAAACCCGTCGAGGATTCTAGCCCCTCCTGATACCCAAGCGATTACAGGTAGAATGCTGTCGCGGCGGATAGAGGATCGCGGGTATCGATTTGCCCAATTGATTCATAGCTCCAATTTGAGTGACGATGCCCAATCAGATCGAAAAGCGTGTGTGAGAATTGTGCGGTCGGACTCCGGTTTCCCCCCGTCGCCGATAAAGCCGACTCTCAGTCAATCCTAAGCTCTGGATGTCAAAGCCATATAAATAGCCATATAAAAATATTGACACCTCTATTGCACT
>CAZLOC010000759.1:0-1685 GCA_964560935.1 uncultured Anaerolineaceae bacterium
AGATTGGAAAGAGAGGGGAAAACGGCAGAACTGGAAAAAATCCGCACTAATGCCCCGAATGCGATCCCGCAGCCGATGATGCGGATTCTATGGCGCCTATTGTTGACCGGTCGTGTGAGATCACAGTCGCGCGGTCTGGATCTTTACCGTTGGAAGGATCGACTCAAGCGCGATGGCATGACCACCCTGCTCCGCTTGGAACTACGCGAGTTGCTTTCGCCAAAAATCGAGATGAAGAAGCCTTTCCGCTGGCGCGTCAACGGCGAAAAAACTAAAGAAACCGGGGAACCAGAGCGTCTGAAACAACTTGTTGACTGGGAATTGGTGCTGGCGACCGACAATGTCTATTCATCGATCAGGGATTTTGCGGATGCGATGGACTGGCGCAAGGCATTACCACCACTGTTAGATGACTTTCAACAATTGCTGCGTGATGCCCTTGATCTCTTTCGCGAATTGGGCGAAGCGGATGATCGGAGTGACCGTTCGTATTGGGACTTGCCATCTATCAGTCCTCATTGGCAGAATCGGGGCTTTCAAGATTGGGTCGTGCTGATTGAGTTACTGCGTGATGCGTGGCAAGCCGCCCGGGTGATCGACCCCGAGCGGGCAACCCGGATAGCGCATGAATGGTTCGCCCTGCCTTATCCCACCTTCAAGCGTCTGGCGCTCTTCGCCGCCAGCAACGATAACTGTATCCCATCGGATATATGGGCAGATTGGCTTGTGGCCGACGACTCGCGGTGGCTGTGGTCGGTGGATACTAGACGGGAAACGATGCGCTTGCTGGTACTGCAAGGCACCCATCTCACACAGGATGCCCTCGTGAAGTTGGAGGCCGCAATTCTCGCTGGCCCGCCACGTGTGATGTACCCGGACGACATTGAACCCGAGCGTTGGCAGTCAATCGTGGACCACGAGGTCTGGAGACACCTCGCAAAGCTTCAGGAAAGCGGTGCCATTCTCAGTTCTACCGCCTTGCAGCGGTTGGGCAATTTGTCGGCGGCAAACCCCGAATTTAAAACGGCAATCGACCAGCGCGATGAGTTTTCGCATTGGATGAGTGGCACTGGTGACCCGGATTATGATGCTAACCGTGATATAGACATAGCTCCTCGCAAGAGAGGTGAACTGGTCAAGTGGCTGAAGCAGACACCATCTCCCCGACGTCCTTTCTACGAAGACAACTGGCACGAGACATGCCGCACACGTTTCTTTCATTGTGCCTGTGCCCTAAGCGATCTTGCCCAAGAGGAGTTTTGGCCGGCTAAACGCTGGGGAGAGGCATTGCAGGCTTGGAGTGAGGAAGGTAAGGTATTGCGTTCCTGGCGATTTCTCGCCCCGCTTGTCCAAACCATGCCAGACGCAGTTTTGCAGGAAATTGCGCACAACGTCACGTGGTGGCTGGAGACTGTCTCCAAGTCGATAGACAGGCATGAACCCATCTTCCTCGATATTTGCCGGCGCATTCTTGCCCTACCGCATAAGAATGGCATTGACACAGGCGATCCAGTTGGGAGGGCCATCAATCACCCGATAGGCCATGTCACTGAAGCATTGCTGAATCTTTGGTTCAAACGCGTGCCGAGCGACAACGACAAATTGCCCGACGATGTGGAGCCATTTTTTACCCAGCTTTGCGATACTCATGTGGAGAAATTCCGCCACGGCCGGGTTTTGCTGGC
>CAZLOC010000760.1:0-1683 GCA_964560935.1 uncultured Anaerolineaceae bacterium
AATCATATAGATGAGATACCAAACCATGATGAACACAAACTGTTCCCGATTGAGGGTGCCTAGCAGGTTGTCGGAGAGGCCGACAGGGTGTAAGGATAGACTGGTAAACTGTGGGCATGAGTAGAAAATTTAGAACTGCAAATTACGAAGAAACGCTGAACCAGACGATCCGTCTGGGAGACGCCTTGCCGCCGGATCACCTGGCGCGCTTTGTAGTGGATATCATTGCCCAGCTTGATCTGAGCCGGATTTATAGGCAGTATGCACCGGTGGGCGGGGAAGCAATTGCGCCGGAAATCTTGCTGGGGTTGTTGTTCTATGGGTACGCCACCGGGGTGTTCAGTTCGCGCAAAATCGAGAAGGCGACTGATGAAAGTATTCCCTTTCGGTTCATCGCTGGGGGACTGCATCCGGATCACGATACCATCGCCAACTTTCGCAAGACATTTCTGGATGAGATCCAGGAGTTGTTTGTGCAAATCCTGCTGGTGGCACAGGCCGCTGGGGTGTTGAAGCTGGGAAATCTCAGCCTGGATGGGAGCAAGATCCATGCGGATGCTTCCAAGAGTCATGCGCTCAGCTATGGGCGGTTGGTGGAGTTGGAGGTTCAATTGAAGCGGGAAGTCCAGGAACTGCTGAACTTGGGAGAACAAGCAGATCAAGGCGAGGTCGAGTTGCCCCGAGGCTTGGTCTTGGATGATGAAATCACCCTTCGTCAAGAGCGACTGGTGCATCTGGCAAAGGCTCGCAAGGTTCTGGAGGAGCGGGCGAACGAACGCTACGTTGCGGAAAAAGCCGAGTATGAAGTCAAAATGAAAGAGCGCACCAAGAAGGCTCGCAAGCGCCATCACAAACCCAAAGGACGCCCACCCCAAGCGCCTGAAGCCGGGCCGCGGGATAAGGATCAATATAACTTCACCGATCCTGATTCGCGCATCATGAAGAACAGTACCAATGACGGCTTTGACCAGCACTACAATGTGCAAGTGGCTGCGGCTCAGGAAAGTCTGTTGATCGTGGCGCATGCCCTCTCGAATCATCCCAATGATAAACAAGAAGCCTTGCCTACCCTGAAAGCGATGTCTGCTGAAATTGGAACACCCAACGCGGTGGCGATGGACAACGGCTACTTTTCTGAAACCAACATTCAGGACTGTGAAAACCTGGGCATTGAACCCTATATTGCCACCGGACGCGAACCCCATCATCTCGATTGGCACACCTTTTTCCAGCAACAACCTGAACCACCTCCAGACGAGGCCAGCCCCATCGTCAAGATGGCCTCCAAACTCCAAACCGAGATCGGAAAGGCAATTTACCGTTTGCGCAAATCCACCGTCGAACCCATTATCGGCATCATCAAGGAGATCCTCGGCTTTCGCCAATTCTCCTTGCGTGGCTTGGTGGCTGCCGCTGGCGAATGGTGTCTTGTGTGCCTGGCTTTCAACCTCAAGCGCTTGCATATTCTCTTCTTGGAACAAGGGTTGCTTTAGCGCGCCTGCAGGTTGAAAAAAACACAAATCGAGCAAATGATCTGTTTGCATTTATGCCTCTTTCACCGCAGGCAGCGCTGATTTCTGCCCCGCAAAGCCTTGAACCTTGTCATTTCCTTTGTCTCTCCGACAACCTGCTAGGATTCGTACTCCGTTTTTGCTGAAATTCGCCTGTTGCCATCCTGCCCCT
>CAZLOC010000761.1:0-1682 GCA_964560935.1 uncultured Anaerolineaceae bacterium
ACCAGGGAAGGATAGTAAGGGCATTCCTTTTTATGGGCCGTATGAGGCTCAATTGATGTTAGGGCAGTATGCTGATGAAGTGGGTGTTGAGCCAATTGAATTTAAGGAACTGGTTTACCTGGCCGATGAAGAACGCTACGAAGAACAGAACAAAGTCCCCGAAGGCGCCCACATCTACTCGATCTCTGGCACTCAGGTTCGAGAAGATTATCTGGCGAAAGGAAAATTGCTGCCTGAATGGTTCACTCGTCCTGAAACAGCCGAGATCCTGCAACAAATGTATCCGCCGCGCCACAAGCAGGGCGTTTGTCTATGGTTTACCGGATTGAGCGGTTCGGGCAAGTCCACCACGGCCGAGATTGTAACTTCCTTGTTGCTGGAACGTGGCCGGCAAGTTACCGTCCTGGATGGTGATGTAGTGCGGACGCATCTCTCGAAGGGGCTTGGTTTTAGCCGTGAGGACCGCGACACCAATATCTTGCGCATCGGTTTTGTGGCCAGTGAGATTGCCCGCCATGGCGGAATGGTGATCTCAGCCGCGATCAGCCCGTACCGCGCCACCCGCAATGAGGTGCGGAAGATGGCTGGTGAAGAACATTTCGTGGAGATTTTTGTCGATACACCGATCGATGTTTGTGAGCAACGGGATGTCAAAGGGCTGTACGCGCGTGCCCGTCGTGGCCAAATCACTGGTTTCACGGGAGTTGATGATCCATATGAGGTTCCGGTAAACCCGGAGATCACACTCAATACTGTTGATTTCGGCCCTGAGGAAAACGCGCGTAAGATCGTTGCTTATCTTGATGAACATGGCTACCTGCTCCCAGATATCTCGACGAATTGGAAAGTTGGGGATATTGAGGAGGAAGAAGTCCCAGTTACAGAAGCTGGGGCTTAGCACACCAATGGCAAAGCTGCCCGACCTGTTCAGTCTATCTGGCCGGGTATCCGTCGTCACAGGCGGGGCCGGCTTATTGGGGGCAGAGTTCTGTAAAACCCTGGCCCAGGCCGGTGCCCAAGTGGTTATCGCCGATATCGATGGGGAGGCGGCTCTCAGGTTAGCCGCCTCCCTCGATCGGGATTGGCCTGCCGTAGGAAAACCAGCACAATCCAGCACGAGGCGGGCGATCGGAATACCGACAGATGTCACCTCACCGCAATCAGTGGGAGAGATGGTGAGTCGAACGCTGGATGAATTTGGTCGTTTAGACATCCTGGTTAACAGCGCAGCATTGGATCCAAAATTCGACCTTAAACATGAAGGGTTCCAAACGCAATCATCTTCTTTCGAGGATTATCCGTTATCAGTCTGGCAGCAAGCTCTCGATGTCAATCTGACCGGGATGTTTCTGTGTTGTCAGGCAGCAGTTCGGCCGATGCTCGAGCAAGGTCAAGGCACTGTAGTGAATGTGTGCTCTATCTATGGCCTGGTAGGTCCTGATCAGCGCATCTACCAGAAGCCAGACCAGGAACCACAGTACAAGCCGGTTTATTATTCTGTGACAAAAGCAGGTGTTCTCGGGCTGACTCGCTATATGGCAACGTATTATGCGGGAAAAAACCTGCGTGTAAACGCATTGACGCCGGGGGGTGTGTACAACGATCATGACGAGTCTTTCGTTCAGGCTTATTCGGCTCGAGCAGTGATTGGTCGCATGGCCAAGAGCGATGAATTAAATGGC
>CAZLOC010000762.1:0-1678 GCA_964560935.1 uncultured Anaerolineaceae bacterium
TGAACAGAAGCTTCTACCCCGCTTGGGGCGGGGCTGATCATGGAAGAAACTTTCCTGGGGCGGCGCCACCGCGCATAATCAGTGGTTGTTTCGGCGAGCTATGACCGGTTTTCCAATGGTGCTTGTGTGCCCGTACAGAAGCTTGGTTCCAAGACTCTCGGCTGATTCATTAGTGAAGTTCCGCAGGCTCGGGTAAGCCCGCGGAACTATCCTGTTTAAGAGATTGCAGTTTTTCATGCCACTCTTGGGCCGAAACCACAATCCCACGAACATGAAAAGCAAAACTCCCAAATCCAAAAAGAAGAAGCAAAAAGTATCCGTTGATCAAGGCTGGGAGGCGATCAATCCCCGAGCCGCTGGCATCGATATTGGTGCTAGAGAACACTTTGCCTGCGTGCCTGCGGGGGCGACGCCAAAAAATGTCCGCAGTTTCGGCACCTTTACCGCCGATCTGAGCGCGTTGGCCGATTGGTTCAAGGAATGCGGGGTCACCAGCGTGGCGATGGAGGCGACGGGGGTTTACTGGATTCCGGTCTTTCAAATCCTCGAAGAGCGGGGATTCGCGGTGATCCTCGTCAATGCGCGTCAGACCAAGAATGTGGCGGGACGCAAGAGCGATGTGCAGGACTGCCAATGGATTCAGCGGCTGCATACCTATGGATTACTCCAAGCTTCTTTTCGGCCCGAGGATCCCTATTGCGTCTTGCGGACCTATCTGCGATATCGCGATGAACTGGTCAGCGCGCGCAGCACGCAGTGTCAGCACATGCAAAAGGCGCTTCAACAAATGAACGTGCAACTGACCCAAGTGTTGAGCGACGTGACGGGAGTCAGCGGCAGGGCCATCATCCAGGCAATTCTAGAGGGACAGCGTGATCCAGAGGCATTGTTGAGTTGGGTCGACGTCCGCGTGCGCGCTACCCCTGCCCGAATTAAAAAGGCCTTGGAGGGTGATTACCGGCCAGAGCATCTCTTTGTGCTCCAGCAAGCGTTTTGCCTCTACGGCATCTACGAGGAAAAAATCAAAGCTTGCGACCAGCAAATTGTGCGCGAAACCGCCGCGCTGTCCGACAAGGTTGATCCACAGCTCAAGCCGCTGCCGACCCGCAAAGAAGGCCGACCCGCCAGCAAAGACAAAATGCAGGGTCAGGATATGCGCGAAGTGCTGTATCGGAAGTTCGGCGTCGACCTAACCGCCATTGAGGGCATTGGGGTAACGACGGCCCTGGTGATTTTGACGGAGGTGGGTCCCAACGTGACCGGCTTCAGAACCGAAAAGCATTTTTGCTCGTGGCTGGGGCTCTGCCCGGACAACCGCATCAGCGGGGGCAAGGTCTTGAGCAGCCACACCCGCCGGGTCATCAACCGGGCCTCCGATGCCTTGCGCATGGCCGCCGTCACCTTGGAACGGAGCCAGTCCGCGCTGGGCGGATTTTATCGCCGAATGAAAGGCCGCCTCGGAGCGGCGGAAGCGATCACAGCGACCGCGCACAAACTCGCCCGGATCATTTACCGTCTGATCAAGCATGGCGAGGCATACGTCCGCCAAGGCATGGAAGACTACGAGAGAAAATTCCGGGAGCGAAAATTGCACGCATTGCGCAAAACCGCCATCAGCATGGGATTCAACCTCATTGAACAACAACAAGTTGCATCATGAGTTTCTTAAGAGGAAACG
>CAZLOC010000763.1:0-1676 GCA_964560935.1 uncultured Anaerolineaceae bacterium
ACGCTAGCCAGCAAGCAAGTTTTGGCATCTGGCGGGATCGCATACCAATGCACGGTCTCCGGGCAAATCTCCGACACAGCCTCTCCGCGGCCCGGGGAAGGTGTCGATTGCTTGACCCTGGGCGCCTCTCCCGGTTGTTGGAAATCTCCGCATGTCAGCAATAAAGGACAGGGCGCTGATGGCGAACATAACTGGCCCGCTCCCTACTCTCCTGATACGAAATTCAGCGAAGCTTTTGGCATTCCCCCGAGTTGCGGGGACACTGACGTCACGCTTTGGAAGATGCTTAAAACCAGTAATCAGTTCCAGTGTAAGAACATGTTTGATCGTGCTGCAGTTGCATCGCTTCTTAATGCCACGAAGTGGGGTAGCGGGACCGGGGGTCAATACCCATTGAGCGTCGATCAGGTGAAAGATTTGTATCGGATCGGAAGGGGGCTTTCACCAAACAAACCCTTCAACGAGCTATTCCCCGGCGCCAATCCAGCTACCGCTTGGGGACCAACCGAAATCATGAGTTATTTCGAGTCGCTGTACGGCCAAACCGACGAATGCCCAGCCGGAAGGGGACTGTAAGCAATCTCCAAAAAAAAACGGTGGCCAAAGCCGCCGTTTTTGTTTTGGCTGCCCGTGCAATGACCATTTTTTTATTTTTCGTATCCCACCACCGCGTTTTCCGAGCCTAGGATCACAAGCGCCTGTTTTTGTCCCCCGGGTACGATGTCTAGAATCCGCTGATTACCGGTAGCGACACCCCACCCGCCCGTTCGGCGATGAAGTCATCGAGTTGACGGCGTACGTCGCCCGCAATTTCCCCGGTTTGCCCAATCCAGGGTGTCTGATGGTAACGCCGCATCCTCACAGGTTTCCCTGAAATTGGCGCTGCAACAGCACGTCCCCTGTGTGGCGAGGCTGTCGGAATTTCTTACACATTCATCCCGGACCTTCTTGAAGCTTCTTAAATTCAACTCTTCACTGGCCATGGTTCAAAAATTGCTTCAACAAGTCAAACTAATTCCACCTACCTGCAGCGGCTCGAGCCGACTTAAATGACTAGCGTCTTCTTGAACGTTACGATGGAGAAAAATGCGAATTGTTCTGGCTGGACTTGTGGCGACACCCCCTTGTCCTTAGGCGGCATGGCCTCGATTACGGCAGTTAAGGAAATCAGGTTTTCAAACACGCCATGAAGTTGCTGCAACTCCCCCCCGGCGAACTGCGCCGGCAACTCGCAGACCAGGGCATCTGGCTGGGCACCGGGCCGTTTTCGTTGCGGGTGCGGTCACGGATCGACAGCGTTGCCGAGGGCCTGGGCGAACTCTACGGCCAGTTCGAGGTGCGCAATCCGCATGAGACCTTCGCCGACTTCCATGTATCCGTCGATCCACAGACCACCCTCAGAGAGGGGCTGCGACCCAAAGCCAATTTCTCCTTTGACGGCATCAAGCCTTTTGAACCGCTTCCGCTCGACCAGGCGTACCCCCTGCTCGAACGCGGACTCGACTGGTGCGTATCGGAACATGCCCATCAGTACCTGATGATTCGCGCCGCTGTGGTGGAAAAGAACGACCAGGCGGTGATCCTGCCCGCCCTACCCGACTCCGGCAAAAGCACGCTGGTTGCCGCCCTGGTTTTGTCGGGCTGGCGCCTGCTCTCCGACGAACTGACCCTGATCG
>CAZLOC010000764.1:0-1672 GCA_964560935.1 uncultured Anaerolineaceae bacterium
TAGGCAACAAATACTACTACTTGGGCGGGCAGCGCCTTGCCATGCGGCGCTATGGTGTGCTATACTGGCTCGCGGGCGACCATCTGGGCACGACGAGCGTGGTGCTGAACGCCGCGGGCAACGCAGCCGTTGCGGAAAGCCGGCATTTTCCGTATGGCGGCGTGCGATGGAGCGAAGAAGAGGTACCGACCGACTATCGGTGGACGGGGCAGCGGCTGTCGACCGAGTTGGGACTATATCAAATGGGGGTGCGATGGGTTGACCCCTCGCTCGGCCGTTGGATCAGCCCGGACACTATTGTACCAGATCCTTCAAATCCGCAAAGTTTGAACAGGTACTCGTACGTTAACAACCGTCCTCTTGTGGCCATCGACACAGGAGGGCACTGCCTTTTTCTGATCACAGCTGCGGCTGGATTCATTGCTGGAGGAATCGTTTCGGCCGGAGCCCAGGTCATTAAAGGTATGACAGAAGGCCTGTCAGTAGGAGATGCAGTTCGAGGAATCGATACAAGCAAAGTCCTTGCCGGTGCAATTGGGGGGGGCGTTGCTGGGCTGACTATGGGGGTAGGTGCGCTCGTGTTAGGATCAGGATTTGCTGCGGTCGGTGTAACTGGAGCGGTCGCCGGAGTTGCAGGAGGCCGGGCGGAGATGTTAGCGGATGCTACTCTTGCGGAATATGACCGCTGGCGATCAGGGCATCCATTCGAAGTAGCTCGTGTCTGGGATGAGGCCCAGAATGCGGGGTTATTTGATAGCAAGCGAATGGCATTTGATGCTCTGACCGGTGTGGCTACGGCGGAAGTCGGATCACTGTTTTCCAAGTTCCTTCAAAGCAAGGGATGGATAACTATCGAGGATTTGAGTCGCGGGGGATCCCAGCCAATGCAGAAAGTGAGCTATCTGCCTGGTGTAGGCTATTTCCTCGAAAACACACGCGAACCGGTTTATTTATCGGAAGAGCAATTCCAGAGGCTACTTGCGGCTTGGGTCGCAGGTAATTTGGAACTGGCTCAGCAGATTCTTGAACAATCGGTTGAAAAAGCTGCAGAGGATGCCGTGAATCCATAGTGCTGTTGATGTACTTGGTGCCTCCGGCTAGACGTTGGGGCAAAGGAGCAGGCATGAACGGCCAAAAGCTTGCTGTCGTTATCGTCTTGGGTCTATTTGCTGGCTTGGCCACGCTACTAAATGGTTTGATTGCCCTGGGCGCGTTCTTTCTGAATGGTTTCTTCGTAGCGCTACTTGTTGCCGGCAAGAGTAGGGCACGTCATAGTTTTCTGTACGCGGTGACACTGGGGCTGATTATGCTTGTTCTCGCAAGTGCTCTCGTAGGATTAGCGCAGTTGCTTGTCGGGTTACATCTCAACCTGTCATGGCCCGTGGCGCCAAAGGATGCGATGCGAATAGTTTGGTTTGTAGGTGGCTTCGTCCTGATATTCTGGACACTTTTGGGAGTATTGCTCCGTGGACGGAGCAGGTAGCAAAACTCAAGCCAAAGTGAGAAGCCCGGAGTTATCGTCTGCATGCGGCGGGTTCTTGGTCGGGCAGGCAAGGCTCTTTTTTAAGCCATGAGCTGCCAGTGGCAGGGCCGTGGATGCCGCGCCCTGGACGCGGAACGCCCGCGGAAGTTCCCACGAGGACGGAACCAGGCAATACTAACAACTTATGAG
>CAZLOC010000765.1:0-1660 GCA_964560935.1 uncultured Anaerolineaceae bacterium
CCATCAAGGGTATGCACGAATCCAACCCGATGATGGGTCTGCGCGGCGTCCGCCTCAGCATCGTCATGCCCGAAATCGTTGAGATGCAAGTCCGCGCGATTATGGAAGCTGCTGCGGATTGCACCCTGCGCGGCATCGTGGTCAAGCCCGAAGTGATGATCCCGCTCACAGGTACGGTCAAGGAACTCGAATGGATTCAACCCCGCCTCGAGCGCATCGCCTCCGCAGTGATGGGCGAGAAGAAGATCAAGTTCGAATACAAGTTCGGCACGATGATCGAAATCCCGCGCGCTGCTGCCACCGCTGGCGAAATTGCCGAGAAGGCTGAGTTCTTCTCCTTCGGCACCAACGACCTGACCCAGATGACCTACGGTTATTCCCGCGATGATGCGGAACGCAACTTCCTGATCACCTATCAGGAGCAGGGCATTCTCGAAACAAATCCCTTCCAGACAATTGACCGTGGTGGCGTAGGTAAACTTATGGATTGGGCAATTGCTGAGGGGCGCAAGACCCGTCCCAATCTTGAAGTCGGCATCTGTGGTGAGCACGGTGGTGACCCAAGCTCCATCGAGTGGTGTCACATCATTGGCAACAACTATGTTTCCTGTTCACCATTCCGTGTGCCTATCGCCCGGCTTGCAGCAGCACATGCCGCTTTGAAGCACCGCCCGAATGGTGGAAAAGCAGTGAAGGCAAAAAAGAAAGTCACTGTGAAACTTCCCGTGAAGAAAACCACGAAGGCAAAAGCTGCAAAGCGAAAGTAAGATACACAAATAATAAAAAGGACGCACATTCAAAGTGCGTCCTTTTTTTTCAACTATAACTTTATCGAACTCTGATAACCTGTCCCACATAGATCAAGTTGGGATTCTTGATGCTGGGGTTGAGCGCCAGTATTGCATCAACTGTTGTTCCATACTTGCCAGCAATGATGCGGAGCGTATCGCCTCTCTGAACGATGTGATTCGAGGCTTGCGCAGGGATCGAGATTGCCTGTCCAACGTAGATGACGTTTGGGTTGGTGATCTGCGGATTGACCTTCAGGATCGCATCCACAGTGGTGCTGAACTTTGCGGCGATCTTGCGCAAGGTATCACCCTTGACGGCGTAGTAGATCTGCCCACTGGCGGGAGGCGGGGTGACTGGCGGCGGCGTTGAGGGTGCAGAGTAGATGGTCAGGCGCTGGCCTTCGTAGATCACGTTGGCGTTGGTAATGCCTGGGTTCGAAGCCATGATAGATTCCACGGTCGATCCAAAGCGGCTTGCCAGACTCTTCAAGGTGTCGCCGCGTGCGACAATGTAGATCAGATAACCGCCATCACTGCCTAAAATCGTCCCGGGCAGAAGCAAGACTTGACCCGGATAGATCAAGTTGCCCAAACCAATCTCCGGATTCGCCCGACGCAAAGCCGAGACGGTCGTACCACAGCGGTCGGCAATTCTACGCAGCGTGTCGCCACTGACCACAGTCACGCTGGTGCCGCACGACGCCGCGGAGGCAGACACAGCGTGGGTGGATGCAAACGATGCAAGCAACACCGCTACGAGAACAAATAATTGGAATAATTTTTTTGCATTCTTTGCATTCATCGAAACCTCCATTTAGTTGGTAAATCTTGAAATAGGATGGAGTTCAATTCATAAAAGTTCCTAAAAG
>CAZLOC010000766.1:0-1651 GCA_964560935.1 uncultured Anaerolineaceae bacterium
ATATTGACTTACTTGATTTGGACATTTGAGCACCTCATCTTTTTGGATTCAATGTAGGATAATACGCAGGTGAGGCGCTCCAAAAACGGGTGCCATAACGCTCCACTACCTGCGCCTTACCGCTCTTTTCCAATTCCGTCAGTGTGACAGTCACTTCTCCCGGTGAAAAATGCTTGAGCGTCTCGATCAGCTCATCCTCTCGCATCGGGTGACGGGTTATGATCCCGACGACTGCATCCACCAACGACTCAGTCCCGCTGAGGTCGAAAGCCCCACTGGCAGGGTGTATCACCCTGCCAATATCGCCGAGAATAGCGCGGGCCCGTAACAACCCCTCCTCGTCCGAAGGCTGCACCCAGATCTCTGCAGGGGGACGGGTAGGCTGGAGGAGATGCACTTCGTCTGGTTGAATGCTCTTTAACGCCGCGGAAATTTCGTAAAGGGCTGCCTCGGTATCATTCAGCCCCTGCACCAGCATGACCTCTACCCATAATTTTCCTTGATATTCTTTTCGGAAGGCAAGCAGCCCCTCGAGGAGACGCTTGAAACTGATTTGAGGGTGAGGGCGATTAATCTTGCGATAAAGCCTGGCGTTCCCTGCGTCGAGAGACGGCAATACTGCATCTGCCGCAGACAAGTCAAGGCGCATTTCCGGCAGGTATAGCAAAGATCCATTGGTAATGACTGCAACAGGCAAAGGAGTGAGTGACTTCACCTGTCGGATCAGCCAGCCGATGCCGGCATGTAATGTCGTCTCTCCCGAACCGACCAATGTGACCCAGTCTATTTCACCTGGCTGGTGGGATGCCAGGGCCTGTTCAACCTCAACGATTATGTCTTCACGTGGGACGTACTCGCGTCGCTCATTCGTCAAGGGTAGACTGCGTCCCAACTGACAGTAGACGCAGTTCCAGTTGCAGGTCTTCAGTGGAACGGGATCAATTCCTAAAGATTGTCCTAAACGCCGCGAAGGGACTGGGCCAAAAACATATTTCATGGCTATACTCTTTTAGCCTTTCGAAATTACAATCACGACAGCAATCAGGATGCCAACTCCCAACGAGATGAGGGTATATCTTTTGTTTTCTTTTTCAACGGCAGGAAGCAAGTGAGACGCTCCTACATAAACCAGCGCACCAGCAGAAACAGCCAGAAGTAAGCCTAAAACGGGACGGTCAATCTTGCTGATGAACGGGAAAGAAACCAACGTACCGAAAGGCGTAGATAAAGCGGCTGCCAGAAAAGCATATAAGGCCGATCTTTTTCTTGTAAAGCCAGCTCGTTCTAAAAGCAAGAAGGTAACCACCCCTTCGGGGAATTCATGAAACACCATCCCGATGGCTGCCAATACACCGGTGAAGATGCTTACATTGAAGGTTACAGAGTAGATGATCCCATCAATAAAGGAATGAAGGCCAATGCCAATTATTGGGATGATGCCAGCTGAAAAACCGGCATAATCACGATTTTGGCAAACCAAAATATTCAAAAAGCGATTTATAACGTAAAGTCCCATAAAACCAACTAACAGGTATATGGGCGCTTTTTCGTTCATGCCAAAGGATTTTGGAATGATATGGATGAAAGATACAGAAATAAGCACGCCTGCGGCAAAGCTCATAAAATAGACAACATTTTGGTTGCCCCATTT
>CAZLOC010000767.1:0-1648 GCA_964560935.1 uncultured Anaerolineaceae bacterium
GTGAAGAAGTAGGGCTTTTCGGGTACAGTAGGTTTGCGAAAACAGACCGAAACCGAGAAGCCCATGACGGAAATTGTAGCACTTTTACAAAGCATTGCGCCAGTTATTTCAACGACCGTTTTGCAACAGCTGAGCCATGTACTATAGGGCATGTTGATCAGCAATGGACGGATCACCATGCTGGAATTATCGCGTTGGACGGAGAAAGGCGGCAGTTACCGCACCATTCAGCGGCTGTATCATAGGCCGATGCTCTGGTTGCAAATTCAATGGGTCTTTTTCGCAAGCCAGTTTTGCCGGTCGGAGCGCGAATACATTATCGCAGGCGATGAAGTCGTGTTTGGGAAGGCAGGCAAAGAGACCTATGGGCTTGGGCGCTTTTTCTCCAGTCTGCAAAATCGCGTGATTGCCGGGTTGTCGTTCTTTGTATTTTCGGTGATCGATGTGCAGGAACGGCAATCCTATCCGATCCAGGTTGTGCAAATGATCAAGGAACAGAAACCGCTGGAGAAGAAAGAAAAGCCAGCCAAAGGCAACAAGCGTCCGGTCGGTCGTCCGAAAGGCAGCAGGAACAAGAAAGATGAACTTGTAAGCCTGAACCCCGAACTATTGCGGATCCAGCCGACTTTGCAGGCATTTCTGGCGGTTTTGAGAGGCGTGTGGGCGGTGCGGTATCTAGTGATGGATGGTCATTTTGGCAATTATCCCAGCGCCTGGATGGTTTTGCAGACAGGCTTACAGTATGTTTCAAAGTTGCGTTCGGATGCCGCGTTGTACGAACCTTTCACCGGAAAATACCGCGGGCGTGGACCGCATCCGAAGTATGGCGTCAAAGTCGATGTCCGCCAATTGAAGAAGAAATACCTGAAGCAGGAAACCAAAGAAGCTGGCATCCGCACCCAGATCTACCAAGCCACCCTGCTCAATCGCGAGTTCGCCTTCCCGATTAATGTAGTGGTGATTTTGAAAACCAACCTTTCAACAAAGAAGCAAGCCCATGTGATTTTGTTCAGCACCGACTTGAAACTATCCTACGAGAAACTCTATGACTACTACACCCTGCGCTTTCAAATTGAGTTCAATTTCCGCGATGCCAAGCAATACTGGGGCTTGGACGACTTTATGAATGTCAAGCCAGCAGCGGTTACCAATGCCGCTAACCTGTCTTTCTTTATGGTGAATTTCAGTTCCGTCCTTTTACGGCAGTATCGGAAGAACAACCCTGAGTTCAGTGTCCTCGATCTGAAATCTCACTATCGCGGGTACCGCTATGTCTCAGAGACAATAAAATTGCTTCCGCAAAAACCTGATGGCATTTTATTGGGTGAGATCTTTGAGCAAATCGCCCGTTTGGGCATGGTTCATCCCGTTTTTGAACCACTTTCTACAGCATAATTGGCAAAGGTATTGATGTTGTAACTGACAAATTCAGGCGCTTAAATTTATAGAAAGGATGTGTGTTATGGAATATCGAATGCTGGGTCGTTCTGGAGTGCTGGTCTCGCCGTTATGTTTGGGGACAATGAATTTCGGAGGATCAACCGATGAAAAGGATTCTTTTGCGATCATGCAGAAGGCTGTGGAGACTGGGATCAACTTTTTTGATACTGCGAATGTGTATAACAAAGGGGAGAGTGAGCGCATTGTA
>CAZLOC010000768.1:0-1633 GCA_964560935.1 uncultured Anaerolineaceae bacterium
CCACCGTCAGGCGAGCGCGCAGGGCAATGCCCTCGGGCGTGATGATGTAGCGCAGCTTCTTGCGCTCGGCGCGCTTGACCTTGACATAACCTTTTTCTATCAATCGTCTGATATGCCAGTTGACCGTGCCCACTGCCACGCCAAGCTGGGTGGCCAGGGACGCCTGGGTTACGTCTGGGTCACGCTCGATCTGCTCGAGCAAGGTCAGTTCGCGGACGTTTTCTTCGGGAGTTTCCATTTCAAAATTCAGCGACTGAATTATAGCGCAGAATCGAAGGCTGTCAAAGGCAGAATTCCCCAGCACACGGGGAATTCTGGCAATATGAGTTTTTACCTCTAACCCAGTTCCTGCTCACTTACTTACCAACAGCCTCAAACTTTCTTGACAATCCCTTCCACTGTCGCCAGCACTTCTTCCATCTGAGCACCGGTCATTTCGGGATAAACAGGCAAAGCCAGCAAAGTACGGCTGCATTTCTCCGAAACGGGGAATTGTCCTTCGCTTGTCCCCAGCGCACGACATGGCGCAGCCAAATGAAGTGGTTGTGGATAATATACCTCACTGGCAATGCCTGCATCTTTCAGCTTTTGCTGAACCCCATCACGCTCCTCGAACGCTACCATATAGAGATGATAAACATGTGTGCGGCCTGGCGCTTCCACCGGGACACGCAACCCCAACGCGCATAGGTGGCGTGAATACTCGTGCGCAATCTCAGCCCGGCGTGCGTTCCAGGCATCCAGATGTTTCAGTTTGACCCGTAAAATGGCCGCCTGCAATTCGTCCAGGCGCGAGTTGTAGCCCAGCATTTCGGGGAAATACTTCTTTTTCCAACCGTGCATGCGCAACATGCGTACTTTTTCCGCAATCCCATCGTCATTCGTTGTGACCATGCCGCCATCGCCATAGCCGCCCAGGTTCTTGCTGGGGAAGAAACTCAGGCAGCCAATGTCACCAATCGCAGCTGTTTTCACCCCCCTGTACTCCGCGCCAAAGGCCTGGGCATTGTCCTCGATCACCTTCAAGCCATGCTTCGCAGCAATTGCCATGATCTCGTCCATATCTGCGGGTTGCCCGTACAGGTGGACCGGGATGATCGCCCTGGTTTTGGGTGTAATGACCGCTTCAATTGCAGCCACATCCATCAAATACGTCTCAGGATGGATGTCTACAAATACCGGCCGCGCCCCTACGGTCATCACCGTCCCGGCAGTGGCAAAGAAACTGAAGGTCGGCACGATGACCTCATCCCCGGGCTCGACGTCAGCCGCGCGCAAGGCGATCACCAGCGCGTCCGTGCCTGAGGCAACGCCAATGGCATGCTTTACTCCCAGGTATGCCGCCACCTCCTGCTCCAATGCGGATACGTTCGGCCCCAGAATGAAGCGGCCGGATTCGAGCACTCCCAGCACCGCTTCGTCCATTTCGTCTTTGATGCTATGGTATTGCGCGACTAAATCAAGCAGTGGGATTTTCATGCGTCCTCTTTTCCAATGGGAGTAACAACCTGCTCCCTTTTCGAATACTGCGCACCACATTCGGGACAAACGGCCTGTTCCTGTCCATCGAGCGTCTCAAACTCCAGGCGGACCCCGCACTGGCACATCCAGCCCTGGATTCGGCCCGGGTTTC
>CAZLOC010000769.1:0-1624 GCA_964560935.1 uncultured Anaerolineaceae bacterium
GATGTCAATTCTATCTCGAGACCCTTAATAAGTCTCCAGATAGCAGTATCTGCGTTTCCAGTTCACAGTTCGATCCATAGGCAATGTATAATGACCTGATGTAATCTGGTGTTCTCTTCTGTCCATAGCCTTCTGCAATGTTGGAAGGCACGGACACGGTAGCCCGTCTGATCTGTGAGGTCAAACCGAATCTCTCTTCTTTCGGGAATCTCGCGGTTATTTTGTAAATCTCCAAACACAACTGATAGGACTTTTGCCAAACCTTCAATTCTTTGTAATTTTTGAGCACTTGACTCGAACCCTTGAATCCTTGACCCCTTGAATCCTTAGGATATCACCAACTCTCTTGGGAATGATATCTCCTTTTAAATTTCTTTTCCTGTCGAACCATGCCGCATTATCGTCCTATTTCACGATGACTTCAATAAGAACTCGCATGTTAGCCTTCGCTTCCTTTGTATTAATGTCACCCGGTGTCACTTCATGCACTGCCGGTCTTGTCCTGCCATATCCGATTGTATTGATTCTCCTTTCCGGCCTATGGGTTGGATTTCTGCATACGTTCGATGACGATCTCGACGCGGCGGTTGTTGGCGCGCCCCTCGGGTGAGGCGTTGTCGGCGATCGAGCTGCCCTCGCCCATTCCGCGCGTCTGGATGCGGTCGGCTGGGTAGCCTCTCTGCACGAGGTAATCGCGGACCGCGTCGGCCCGACGTTGCGAGAGACCCTGGTTGTATGACTCGGAGCCCCGGGAATCGGTGTGCCCCTCCACGATGAGGTTGCGCGCGCGGACCGCGAGCAACGCATTAGCTACCTGGTCAAGTTTTACCTGTGCGGAAGGCAATAAGGTCGACTTGGCGGATCGAAAGAGGACGCTTCCGGAGAGTGTAACGACCAGTCCGCGTTCCTCTTCCTTGACCGCAGCTATCTTGGCGAGTTCGGCCAGCGCGGCGGCCGTCCGCTTCTCAGAGTCGATCAAGTCCTGCTTCCCCTGCTTCACGATCTCGGCTTGTTGCTTCTGGAAATCGGCGTCCGCTTTGTCCTTGATTGCCTTGTCGGCTGCCATGGCGGCAAGCATTTCCGCCTTACGCTTCTCGGAGTCGATCAAGTCCTGCTTCCCCTGCTTCACGATCTCGGTTTGTTTCTTCTGGAAATCGGCGTCCGCTTTATCCTTGCTTGCCTTGTCGGCGGCCATGGCGCCAAGCGCTCCCGCCAGTTCAGACTTGCGCTGGGCGACGTAAGCGAGATCTTTCGTTTTGTACGAGTCGGATTCCTTAAGGAACGACTGTTCCGCCAGGACGAGCGCCTCATGCGCCTTGTGTAATTCCGCAGGTACGAGTTGCTTCGCCGGGCCCTCGCTCGCAAGCTGGTAGGCCGAACGAGCGTTGATGAGTTCATTTGGCGCCACGGATGCGCAGCCGGCGAAGAGCGCGACAACCGTGACGAGGATAAAGAATTGCATCGGTTTCATGGAATGCTCCCTTCTTTTGGTCATGGGTTGTCTTGCCGGAGTTGGCGCACTCGCGCCATCGCCTTTTCGGCTTCCAGTCTCTCAGCATCTTGGTGGGAGAGTGTCACCGCCAGTTCGGCGTCGGCCTCGGCCCGTAACAGCATCGACGCGGCC
>CAZLOC010000770.1:0-1623 GCA_964560935.1 uncultured Anaerolineaceae bacterium
ACTTCGAAACCGTCGATGCCGGGCAGCATCAGGTCGAGCACGATCAGGTCGGGTTTCAACCGCCGGGCGGACTCGAGCGCTACTAGGCCATCACCAACCGCTTCTACCGTGTAACCTTCCTTTTTTAGATTGTAGGCGAGTGTTTCCTGGAGCGAGGGTTCGTCTTCGACGACGAGAATGGTTTTGGGCATAGTTTCTTTTGCGAACTATACCACAAGAAAATTCAGGAACTTTAACGAGATGTTAAGGCTTTTTGGCGATCAGACAACGGTTACAATTGCGCTATGGCAAAGACAAAATACTATGTCGTTTGGAAGGGGCGTAAGCCCGGCCTCTACACCTCCTGGGCGGAGTGTGAAGCGCAGGTGAAGGGATTTGCGGGCGCGGAATATAAATCTTTTGGGAACCGCGCTGCTGCGCAAGCGGCCTTTCGCGGGGATTATCAGGATTACGAAGGTAGACCAGGCACGAACCAGCAATGGCTGTTCGCGCTGACGAAACCGGTCATTCCCTCCATCTGTGTGGATGCGGCCTGCTCCGGTTCGCCGGGTCCACTCGAATACCGCGGCGTGCTGACGGAAAGTGGCGAGCAGATCTTCCGCGCCGGGCCGTTCCCCGACGGCACCAACAATGTTGGCGAGTTCCTGGCGATCGTGCTGGCAATGGACTGGTTGATCACCAAAAAGCTCGACTGGCCGATCTACTCCGATTCCGCCAATGCCATCGCCTGGATCAAGGCGGGCAAATGCAACACGAAACTGGAGCGTTTACCGTCGAATAAAATGTTGTTCGACTTTATTGCGAACGTGGAAGAGTCCCTGAAGATGTATCCGGCCTTCAAGGTTTTGAAATGGGACACGCAGGCCTGGGGTGAGATACCCGCCGATTTTGGGCGCAAGTAAGGAGAGAATATGAAAACAGCTTTGCTTCTCGTCGACATCCAAAACGACTACTTCCCCGGCGGCAAAATGGAATTGGAAGGTCCGCTCGAAGCGGCAAAGAAGGCTAACGAATTGCTGCAATGCTTCCGTGACCATGGCATGCCGACCGTACACATCCAGCATGTATCCATCCGCCCGGGCGCGACTTTCTTCCTGCCCGGTGATCGCGGCACCGACATTAACGACATCACCGCCCATTATGAAGGCGAGCCGCTGGTGCAGAAGCACTATCCCAACTCCTTCCGCGAGACGAATTTGCTGGACTTGTTGAAAGAATGGGAGATCGAGCGCGTCATCATCACCGGCATGATGACCCACATGTGCGTGGACGCCACCGCCCGCGCCGCCGCCGACCTGGGCTTCAAGCTCATGGTCGCCGAAGATGCCTGCGCCACACGCGCCTTGACGTATGGCGGTACGGCCATCCCGGCCGAGCATGTTCACAAGGCCTTTCTGGCGGCGTTGACATCGTATGGGCAGGTCATGCCGGTCGAACAGATCCTGGCGCATTTAGCGGCGGAGCAGGTAAAGTAACCGATGTCATTGCGAGCTCGATGGTCGAGTAGCCCCGTGATTTTCGGGGCGTATCGCCCGCCCCGGACCATGGCGGGCCGGGGAGACCGAGAGCGAAGCATCTATGAAAGCATTGCTTTTGTCAAGAGAAAAATAAAAGAGCACGTCA
>CAZLOC010000771.1:0-1621 GCA_964560935.1 uncultured Anaerolineaceae bacterium
CTAGCAGGTTGTCGGAGAGACAGTTCTTTTGCACTAAAAATCAGCATACCCAGCAAAAAAAGCAGGGATTCATGTGCTGATGGATAAAGTAACAAAGCCTTCCATCGTTTTTTGTGGATATACTCACACTTTACGTTGTCATCAGGCTATGTAGTCGCTTGACGCCGAAGGCGGAAAGCCAGACAAACCAAACACCATTCACCAGCAACTTTTTTCAAGCCGCGCAAAGAAAACTGGCGGAATCCCAGAATTTCTTTGATGATGCCAATCACGGGTTCCACGGTGCATTTTCGCAGGCGATAGATGGCTCGCCCAATTTCGGTTGAAAGCTTATACGCCATTTTTTCCAGTGGTGTCGCATCCTCGGGCGGTACGGGGAATGTCTTTCCAAGCAGAGTAGGCAAGTCTTTGTGATGGGCTTCGCGTCCGGTGGCGATATAAGGTTCTAGATGACGTTGTTCAAGCGTCAAAATATTGTGTTCGCTGAATAAGCCATTGTCCAAGGCGGCGGCAGAAGGTTTGCCCAAGCGCGGTGAGAGCGCATCTAATGTTGGCTGGGCTTCCCGTTTGTCGTTGGGATGGTTGGATAAAGAAGTAGCAACAATGAGTAAACTGTCTTGATCGACCGCGGCCTGGACATTGTAGTGTTGGTCAAAGCCATCCTTGGTGCTGTTTTTCACACCTGCACCGAACCGCAGGTGCGGTGTGATACGCGCCTCAGGGTCTGTAAAATTGTATTGATCTTTCTTGCGCGGCCCTGCCTCCGGCGGTTGGGGTGCTCGCCCAGGCGGTCGCTTGCGATGTTTGCGTGCTTTGGCTTCTCGTGCTCGCACTTTTTCATCGTATTCCGCTTTCTCTCCTGCATAACGTTCTTGGGCTCTGGCTTCCAACACGGCTTTCGCTTGTGCCAGATTCTCCAAACGTTCCTTGCGGAGGGTCATCTCATCTTGAATGACCAAGGTTTCTGGCAATACGATTTCCCCTTGATCCGCTTGTTCACCCAATTGCATCAACTCACCAACTTCTGCTCGCAATGCTGTTTCCAATTGGAGCAACCGCCCATAACTGACCGCATGGCTTTTGGAGGCATCTGCATGAATCTTGCTCCCATCCAAACTGAGATTGCCCAACTTCAACTTGCCTGCCAACTTTGCTAACATCAATAGCTGCACAAACAAGTCTTCCAACTCTCCCAAAAATGTTGCCCGAAAGTTGGCAATCGTATCGTGATCCGGATGTAGTCCGCCCGCTACATACCGAAACCCCAGGTTTTCGTAGCTCGCCTTTTCTATCCGGCGTGAACTGAACTCACCTGTCGCATACCCATAAAACAGCAGTCCCAACAATACTTCTGGCGCTAGCGCCTCACCGCCTCGTTCAGCATAGCCCGCATAAATCTTGCTCAAGTCGATTTGTGAGATCATATCCACAACAAAACGCGCCAAGTGATCCGGGGGGAGCGCATCGCCCAGTTGGATTGGCGTACTTAGTGTGGCTTCATAATCCGGTGTCTTAAATTTTCGGCTCATTCCTCAAGTTTACCCGTTCGCTCTCCGACAACCTGCTAGGATTTAGCAATCGAGATAGGAGTAAGAAAGCTTATAAAAATCCCAATTTTCGA
>CAZLOC010000772.1:0-1616 GCA_964560935.1 uncultured Anaerolineaceae bacterium
GACGATGAAACCGACCAGTCCTCCCACCGCAGCCCACAGGAGAACACGGCCGCCAACCTCCAGCGGACAGACATACTCGTTCTCCGGAGCACAATCCGGGTTCAGGAGGTACGCGGCCGCTCCACCCACCACTGCACCAGCGAGGATGCGTCGGTCGGAGCGGAAACATCGGCGACTGACCACTCGGCCGGCACAGCGACCGCAAGGGGTGCGGCACGCCACGGCGTCACCGACGCACAGCCAGACAGGGCGAGTATCAGGCAAGCCGCAACGCGCGTGAAGCGCATCCCGCGCGCAGCGGCCATGTGGTCAGGAGAGGGAATGGGTGTCATGGTTCAGGCTGGGTGCGGGCATCATGGATTCGTGGGTATTGGCCTCTTGTCGCTGTGTTTTTTTCGAATGACCAAGTTTTTTCGAGGTCTGCGCGCCGGTGTCACCCACGCGGCGCGACCGACATTCGCATGGTGCGCCGCCGTCTCTGAAGCAATCTGTTCGATAGCGCACGGACTGTTCCTCACGATTGTTCGACGCCGTAGCTTTCCACGGCAATGACCCTCTAGGACGGAGTCGAGCAAGCCGGGTTATCTGTAGTCAAGCTCTAAGCCCGTTTGCAGTCTACTTTGATGAAGACATATTGCATATATATTTATCTAGCAAGATAATTAATCTATAAGACTCTATACGCATGAGCAAGCGACCCGACATGGCTGACACGCCTTTCAAACCCCTTAATATGCACCCTCAAAACTGGCCTGAATCCTACGATGCGCAGATATTGCCCCTGGGAATTTCACTCTTGCAGGCCCACGCAGCGCATCATTCCCGCGCGGTCACGGTATTGGCCGCCAGTGGTTTGAGTATGGTTGAATTCGATGTGCTGGCTAGTCTGCGCCGCTCCCCTCCACCCTATGCACTGACGCCATCGGACCTTCAACGAGCGATGTTGATTACATCTGGCGGGCTGACAAAAGTGTTGCAGCAACTGGAAATGCGAGGGTTTGTATCACGCTCAACCGACGATGCCGACCGGCGCGTCAAACCTGTTGCGCTCACCGATCAGGCCATGCCTGTTTTGGAGAAAGTGATGTCCGAATCGCATACGGTTGTGGGCGGTTGGATACGTCAATCACTGAGCGGCGCCGAGATCAAGCAACTCACGTTACTTCTGACGAAACTGGTGAATACACCTTCCTCGAGTTGACCAAATCGCCAAGACCAAGCCAGAACCGGCTTTAGACTATGAGCGTTGTAGCACCTGGTCACGAAGAGTAACCCAGCCAAAAATAGCTGGGTTATTCGTTTTCCAGCTAGACAATATCAAGGGGATCTCTGGTGAAAATTGAGATCGGATGAAACTATGTATCGAGCTGGGCGGGTGCCACGGATGACCAATCCTTCTTCGCCTATTCGAGAACTACTTGATTGATACCGCTGGGCCGCGCGTCATGTCGCCTGTCTCCAGCATGATGATAGTGGCGAGTACGTCTGCGTAGGTCACAACTCAAAGACTGGTAAGAAATACTTAGCGGACCAATTTGGCTCAGAACCCGTCGGCCGCTTTGGCCGATCAACAGAAGTAGGCATCGATTTCACGACCGGCCGCTAACTGATATTCA
>CAZLOC010000773.1:0-1602 GCA_964560935.1 uncultured Anaerolineaceae bacterium
CACGCGGATATCCATATAATGAAGTATCGCCCGCGGTCCAGGCGTCGAACACCAGAATAATGATATTGGGAATATCGGTGTTTTTCCCTGGCTCAGAAAGGCGAAGCAACGGGCGGGCGGACCAGGCCAATGGCGCCAACGCTGCAAGTTTCAAAAAATCTCTTCGAGAAAGAGGCTTCATGCTGAATACACCTGTCAAATATTCCGGATCAGAACAACGATCAATCCGATAACACCCAGCGGTATGTAAAGATAGGCCATCACGCCAATACGGTCCGCGATAAAGAGTACAGGCTTCTGCAAAAGCTTGATGTAATGGAACGCAAGCAGTAAGACCACCCATACGCCAAGGATAATTCCAGCAGCAGTCAGAAGCAATTCCACGGGTGGAAATTTGTTATTGAATGTCATGATTGTATTTTCAAGCCATAGCAAGGCAATAGCCCCCACCAGGACCGTGATAAAGCTCTTGTAAACAAATCCATTCTTAAACCAACTGACCGGCAACAAGAGAGAAAGCAACCCCAAACAAAAAGTCACCAGCAAACTCTCCAACAGGGCAAAGCCCATCATATACGCAAAGATCGCCAAGATTTGACCGATTTTGAAATAAAGGATGAACGACGGAACTTCATAAAAAAAACTCCGCATGGACCAACCATACACCACGAAAATGACTACGCCCAGGGCAGTATAAACTTCACTTCGCTCAGGCAGGCGCTTCCTAAAAAAGTTCAAGGCCATTCGTTATATCCTAATATTCCTAATAGCGGTTGATTGTACCATTTCATAAAAAAAGGCACATGACGATTGCCACGTGCCCTGGATATACTTTATTCTTTTCGCGTCAACTTATTGCTGACCACTCGAGCCGCGCATCATGCCGGGACCAAATTGCCCGCCGTAAGGAATTTCATCGCCAGCGTACATCGGGCAGCTGCCATTTCCAAATCCGCCGCGCATGCCGCCGCGACCGAAGCCACGCGACTTCATCCAGTCGGCCTGCTCCTGGGTGATGACGCCATCCGCCGCAGCCGCATCCAAGGCTTCAGCGCGGGCAGCCTGCATCAGGGCGGGGATTTCTTCGGCAGAATAGCCTTCTGCCAAAGCGATCTGGTAGAACGTTTCGCCAGCATCGTGGCGGGCTTCGAACTCATCCACGGACAGCCCGACCGCATCGGCCATAGCTTTGACCATGTAATCATGCAGCAGGCCGGCGCCATCAGTGAGACCGCGCTCACCAACAGGCGGCTGCCCGCCCTGCGCGGCGACAACGCCAACGCCCAGAGCGCCAAGCGCCAAGATTACCAGTATAACAATCCAAAGTGTCTTTTTCATTTTTCTAACTCCTTTTATTATGTGATTTGCAAGGTACGCCTTGCTGTTTATCTGTTCAAAGCATACCGCGCATTTGTAAAGGTTATGTGAAGGATGTAAAAAGATTAATGAAAGAATGGAAAACGGCCGTGATTCTCACGAAAAACTTGATCGGTCTTACGGAGAGTCATTTCGTCGGATCTGGTTCTGATGGAGAGTCAGGTCTCGTTTTACGGCAGAAAGGGGTATAATGTAACACAAAACCATATTTATCTTGTGCTACAT
>CAZLOC010000774.1:0-1599 GCA_964560935.1 uncultured Anaerolineaceae bacterium
TTGAGATGTACTTCGGCCTCAGGTTCGAACACAACTGATAAACCAGTTGTTTTTATCAAGCTTATTAATATAGTATAGCAAATATTAACTTGTACAAAAAGCCACCCCCTGTTGATCGTTGAAAAAGAAAACTTCCGGGATTTGTGACCCCGGAAGTTTTACTTATCAATTACCTCGTGAAACTTAATTGACTCGTTCGAGTCGAGGCCTAAATTTATAGCCGTACACGATCATGCCGCGCTCGTCACCGTCGTTGCGCAGTTTGCGGGTGACCATCTCGACCGGGGTGCCGATCTCAACGGGTTGGGTGCCAAGGTCGGTGAGCTGGGCGGTCACCAGGGGCCCCTCTTCAAGCTTGATCAATGCCACGGTATAGGGGGCATTTTCCTCATAGCCGGCGGGGGCGTCAAAGACAGTAGTAAAGGAATAGACTTCGCCGCGCCCGCTAAAAGCAAAGAGTGTCTTGGCATCCTGCCCGCACTCAGGGCAGATGTCGCGCGGCGGGAAAAGCTTGGCTTCGCAGTGGGGACAGACTTCACCCACCAATTTGTAGCGTTGATTCTTTAATCGCCAGTGGCGTGCAATTTCCATTTCGTATTGCTCCTAAACAACAATTTTCACGATAGTGCCTGATTTCACCAGGGCTCGCATATTAGTTTAGCGATTGAAAACTATCAATACCTATCAGGTTCCTACCCTAATCGGAATGATAGGCGTGCATTGATCCAAACTATCCCATATTGTTTAGAGTGAAGGTTACCAAGATCAGAAAAAGCACAATCATGAGGATCAAGCTCAAGAAGGAAAAGCCCAAGGCATGCTTCAGGCCGCGTTTCCAGTACACTAGTACGAAAATGGCTGCTGTAACCAGTAAGGTAAACAGGCAATAAAGTGCAGAAAAGGGCATTTAGGAATCGAGCCGTTCTAACACATGGGTAACGGCGGTGGAGGCTGGACCGCCCAGGCACTGGATCAGCGCCCGGCGCGCCTCGGGAATCTGGTTCTGCCCGGCGTGACCGCGCAGTTGCAGCGCAGCCTCGACGGCCTGGTAGACACCGGTGGCGCCGCCAGGATTGCCGCGCGCCTTCAGCCCGCCCATCGTGGCAATGGGAAGGGAACCCCGCAAGCTGAGCTGCTCATCCTGAGCCAGCTTCCATCCTTGGCCGCGACCAGCAAAGCCAGCCGCCTCCAAGGAGAGGGCAGCGAAGATTGAGTAGGCGTCGTAGAGCTCGAAAAGATCGACATCGGTAGGCAGGATGCCCGCCTGGCGACAAGCGCGCTCAACTGAGATCTGGACAGCATCGAAGGCCAGCGGGTCGGGACGATCGTGTAACGCCAGGGTGTCGCTGACTATGCTGGAGCCAGAGATGCGCACGCGTGGATGGGGGAAACCGGGTGGTAGCAAGTCACTACGTGTCAGAATCAGTGCGGCGGCCCCGTCAGCGGTGGGGGCGACATCAAACATGTTGAGTGGTTCGCTGACCATGCCAGAAGAAAGGTACGTTTCAGCGCTGATCGCCTTTTGGAACATGGCGTTGGGGTTGCTTTCTCCATTGGCATGAGCTACCAGGGGAAAGCCGGCAAAACAATCGTGGGACA
>CAZLOC010000775.1:0-1594 GCA_964560935.1 uncultured Anaerolineaceae bacterium
ACAGGGACTGTGATCAAAATGAATCCACCGGGACGTACCACGCGTGTGATTTCCCCGATGGTAAAAAGCACGGTTTCCAGGATAGCGTGGTGAATGACCTGGGTGGAAAGCAAAACATCAAAACTCTCATCGGCGATTGGAAATGGGGAGCGTGAATCGGACAGGAGCAGGTCGCCGCTGAGTTCGTCGTGCCGCAGCCATTCACCCGCGAGCCGGAGCGCAGACGGGGCGCTGTCCAACCCGGTGACATGGTAGTCCAGTCTCGAAAAATAGACCAGATGCCGCCCATTGCCGCAGCCAACATCGAGAAAGCGCGTACCGATTTGTCTCTGCCCTTCGAGAAAACCGGCAAACTCCGGAATGATGGCGTGAATTTCTGTGAACACATGCCCGTCGCGGCGGTAGACATCTTCCCAGGGGTTATCATTCATGGGTTCTCTTCCTTATCTCTATTCGCCAAGTTTACCCGTCATACGCCCGCGTCCGCCACGTTTGGCAAAGTATACGCGCCGATCAGCAGCTTCCAGCAGCGTCTTAGCGGTATCCCCGTCTATGGGGAAGTAAGCCAGACCAGCGCTGAAAGTGATCGTCAACGGTGGGTCGCCGGGGATTTGCATAGCGCTTACATCATCGAGCAAATGCTGGACCAGGGCAGGTCCGCGGGATTGGTCGACCCCTTGCAGGATCAGTACGAATTCGTCGCCTCCAAAGCGGAACAACAGGTCTGTGGTGCGCAGATTGGCTTTGACGCGCTCGACAAAGGCTATCAAAACCTCATCGCCGCGCGTGTGTCCATAGGTATCATTGACTTCCTTGAAATGATCGAGGTCGAGGAAAACCAGCGAAAGATTATATTGGTACAGGCGCGCGCGCTCCATTTCTTCATGCAAACGAATGTCAAGGGCCTGACGAGAAAGCGCCCCGGTCAAATGGTCATAAAGGCCGGCGCTGTATTCGGCGGGCTTTACTTCGCGTAAGCGTGCACTGAGCAGGCGCATGATTTCCAGGCCGAAGCCGGGGATAAGCTCCAACAAACCCTGGAATTTTTCTTTGCTCAAATATCTTAACTGCGTTGGAGCAATGGCCGCCACGCTCGCGCTGCGTTGTGCATTCTCAAGCAAGGCAATTTCGCCCACAACTTGTCCCGGGTAACGGAATGTCAACAAGCGCGGCTCGTCCAACCGGCCTTCCAAAACAACCAGCAGGCCCAATTCGATCCAGTACATGCCATCACCAGGGTCATTCTGCTTGAACAGGATTTCCCCCGCTTGAAGTTCCACATTGCTACCTGAAGTCTCCAGAAACTCCTTAAGTGAATCAACCTGGGGCGTAATTTCAGACAGCTTTGAACGTTCAGGAAGATCTTCGTAAATGGTCTGCAATCTTGCGAGCGTTTTCGGAGAAAGAAATTGCGCGGCAGTCATAGAGGCCGGATTCTAGCATAACCAGAATAAAAAAGCCTCCAGCACAAGTACTGGAGGCTGACAGACGGTTACGTTTTTATCCAACCCAGGCTAATACGTCCGCGCTCGGGTTCGATTTTCAGGATTTCGACATCCAGGATGTCGCCCACCTTCAACACCGTGCCAAACGG
>CAZLOC010000776.1:0-1586 GCA_964560935.1 uncultured Anaerolineaceae bacterium
GCTGTCTCACCGGCGAGGCGCGCCGGCCGCCTCGCCGCCTTTGCGCCGTCAGGGGCAAGACGCCTGGCACGCAGGCTCAGGCAACTCAAGTCGCCATCGCCTTTGAGCAATAGCCTGATCAGTCCGGCGTTTGCCAAAAGGCTACGGCTGGAAGCGCGCATGCGCGGAGGCGGGCTGAGTTCGGATGCGCGTTTTCCGGACAGACAGCAGGCGCATATCAGCCTGATGCGGCCCCCGTACGGCCTCGCGCTTGGCTTAACCGAATATGACCGGGTCGGCGGGCGTTACGGACTGGAGATGCGCGACCCGTGGGGCGACAGAAGGGTGGTGGCATTCTGGTTGGGATTGCCGCTCGAGCACAAGGTCAGAAACGGCTGGATGAAATACCTGGTGCGTGCGGGATTCGAAGCCGAATTGCCAGCAAAGGTCAGATGGCGAACGGGCAAGGAGCATTTGGGATGGCAATTCTACGATCGCCTGAAAAAGGAAACCGTCGCGCTTGCCTGCGGCCACCTAGAAAAGGATTTCGTCATGATTGAAGAATATGTGGACAAAAAAGCCCTCGCCGAGCGGTTTGCCGAATTTTGCGCCGGACGTGATGATGATGGATACATGCAAGTTTACGATATCATCACGCTAGTCCAGTGGATCAAGCGGATTTGATTCAAGGATCTTATAGCGGGCAGGATATGGCGTCGAAGAAGGGTAGCGGAAAGACTGCGGGGATTCTGAAGCGGGAGTATCGCCCCCCGCAGTTCATGCGTTATGGCGCATTGCGTGACCTGACTCAGGGCGGATCGGGTCAAACCTTTGAGAATGTATATGCTTGCAGGTTCAAACTCGCGCGCCCAGACAGACAGAAAACCTGTTAGCCAGATTGCCGGCACCGAGCTGCGGGATGATCGCCGCAGCCTGCCGCACGTCGTCCAAATTGAGGGAAGTATGTTGAATAGAAATCTCGAAGTAGTTGCCGAAATATTGAAGCGCCCGTATTGCCCGCCGCAACTTTCCCGTTATGGCGCGTTGAGGGATTTGACCCAAGGCGGATCCGGAAAGAACGCTGAAAATAACTACAACAAATGCGTTGCTGGCACCGCGAACCCAAACAGGTCAAAAATTTGTTAACCGGGCTGCTGGTATTGCGAAGTGGCCTGCTATGGGCGTAGGCCTTGTCAACCCTAAAAGGCTTGCCGGACGCCACCCAGAGCCTTGCTGCCCCGACCGCTGTCGAATGTATCCTTCCGATTTCCCATACCCGCCAGCGACTAGCAAATCCATCCATCCTTGGCTTGTCATAACGCTCCCATTTAACCCAATTCATCTGCCCGGGAGCGTGCGCACTCGACACTGAGTTGCAAGCCGCCAACCCGGCACCTGAGTGACTGGACCAGCAACGACGAAGAGGAAATACAGGTAGCATCATTCCCACCCTTTGGAAGGCGAACAACAATGGGATGCTCACCTGCATTTTTCGACGATGTAATCGACTTGTGACTGACACCCAGCCTTCCTTCGATTCGTGCGCCGCACACGAGCAAGCTCCGCTGGATGAAACGCCGTTCCTTGAATGGACACTCCCGGACGGC
>CAZLOC010000777.1:0-1584 GCA_964560935.1 uncultured Anaerolineaceae bacterium
TGCGACGAACGGAGGCGATGGCACAGCAATCCTGTGGAACGTTGAAACCGGCCAACCACGGCTTAGATTGACCGGACACGAACTGGAGGCTTTGAGTGTGGCATTCAGTCCCGATGGAAAGCGCTTTGCGACCGGCGGTCTGGATGGAACTGCAATCCTGTGGGATGCCGCTACGGGTCAGAAATTGCTCACCATTCCAGCTCATGATTTCGGGGTGCGTGACATTGCCTTCAACCCGGATGGAGACCTGATCGCCACTGGCGGTTTCGATGGCACGGCGAAGATTTGGAATGCAACAACAGGAACGCTCCTGCACGAAATCACCGGACACAATGGACTTGTGTTGGGTGTAGCTTTCAGCCCTGACGGGACACACCTTGCAACATCCAGCACGGATGCAACCGCAAAAATTTGGGGTGTGAAAACGGGCGAATTGTTACTTACCCTCGCAGGCCACAGTGCAGGGATTCCGGATGTCGCCTATAGCCCCGATGGCACGCTGCTTGCAACCGGAAGCGGAGATGGGACCACCCTCCTCTGGGACGCGGCCACCGGTTCAAAATTGCTGACATTGATCGGTCATAGTTCTCAAATCCAATCCGTGGCATTCAGCCCGGACGGCAAATTGCTTGCCACGGGTAGTGAAGATAATACCGCTAAGATATGGGATGCGGAGACAGGCCAGGAGATACTCACACTCCCAGGGAATTTGGGTGGTGTCAGGGGTGTTGCTTTCAGCCCAACGGACGGTGGTGCGCATCTGGTTGTTTCCAGTGGAGATGGGATCACTCGAATATTCCTTTTACAAATTGATGACCTGCTGGCCCTGGCCCAATCCCGCGTGACGCGTCCGTTTACAATAGAGGAGTGCAAAAAGTATCTACACGTCGAGCAGTGTCCAGTAGTTGAGCCGTAACAATACAGTCCCAAGCGCCAAACAGCAAACATCCACTGCCCACTGATCTACTGATTACTGCCTACTGGCCTTATCCGTGATCTCCAGCGCTTTGTCCAGCACATCCATTCCCTCCTGCAACTGCGCCTCGGTGATGATCAGCGGTGGAATGACCAGGGCAGTGTGCCAGTGCGTATACAGGAACAGGCCGTTCTCCAGACAGAACTTGCGCAGCGCAGTCATCTCTGGCGACGAGCCGTTCCAGGGGGCCATCGGTTCCTTCGTCTTTCGATCTTTGACCAATTCCAGGATGCCGAACAGCCCGATATTGCGGACTTCGCCCACCGATGGGTGACTCTCGCCCAGATCGGTCAGCATACGCTTCAAGACTGGACCCATGGCTGCCGCGTGCTCGACGATCTTGTCCTGCCTCATGACTTCGATATTCGCCACCACCGCCGCCAGTGAAACGGGATGCGAGGTGTACGTCAGCCCGGATTCGAAGACGCGCTCATCGAAAGCGGAAGCAATCTCGGGTTTCATCGCGACCGCGCCCAATGGCGCGTAAGCGGAAGTCAATCCCTTGGCCATGGTCATGATGTCGGGAACAACATCCCAGTGTTCGATGGCAAACCATTTGCCGGTACGGCCAAAGCCAGCCATCACCTCGTCCGCAATCATGACAATGT
>CAZLOC010000778.1:0-1580 GCA_964560935.1 uncultured Anaerolineaceae bacterium
CGCGTTTCGATGTCGTGCGCGATTACCTGGACAGCATCCAGAACCTGTTCCCGGTTGGTCGTAACGGCATGCACCGCTACAACAACCAGGATCACTCCATGCTTACCGCAAAAATGGCGGTCGACAACATTCTTGCCGGTGTTGCCAGCAAGGCAAATATCTGGGCGGTGAACGTCGACGACGATTACCATGAGGAAGTGCGCGAACCGAAGGTTCAGGCGCCAGAAATGAAGCAGGACCGGCTTGTAGAAGCCTCGTAAGATCAATTTCTGTCAGATGACTCGTGAATAAGTTGGCGCAAGCCCAGGCTGCTGTGCCAGCGAGTCGAGGCGAAGATTTCCTGCTTGAGAATCTGAAAACTAAAACAGGTACGACGTTAATCCCATGTCTTTTGCCGCTCCACTGGCCAATGCTATGACCGTAAACGAGATTCTTGTCTCGGCTGTCATGCCGTGTCTGAACGAAGAAAAAACACTGGGCCTATGCATCGCGAAGGTTCAGCGTGCCTTCGACGAGATGGGCATAGCTGGCGAGGTGGTGGTGGCCGACAATGGCTCGACTGACCGCTCAGTGGAGATCGCCGAGTCGCACGGCGCGCGTGTCGTACATGAACGGCGCAGAGGCTACGGCTCCGCTTTGCTGGCAGGCATATCGACAGCGCGCGGTCGCATCGTAATCATGGCCGATGCCGACGATTCCTACGATTGGGCCGCGCTCGGCGATTTCGTGCGCAAGATTGATGAAGGCTACGACCTGGTCATGGGCAACCGCTTCAAAGGCGGGATCGAGCCCGGGGCCATGCCGCCGCTGCATCGCTATCTGGGAAACCCGGTGCTGTCGACGTTGGCACGTGTCATGTACCGGATTCCCGTCAACGACTTTCACTGCGGCATGCGCGCCTTTACCCGCGATGCGTTCGAGCGCATGAACGTGCGCACCGCAGGGATGGAATTCGCCACCGAAATGGTGGTCTGCGCCGCGCAGGCCGGCTTGCGCATCACCGAAATACCGACCCGACTGTATCCTGACAAGCGCGACCGCCCCCCGCACCTGCGGTCGTTTCGCGACGGCTGGCGGCATTTGCGCTTCATGCTGACCTATGCACCCGACTGGCTCTATCTGATTCCCGGCGGCCTGATGTTGCTTTTTGGCATGGCAGGCATGGCGGTGCTGGCGTCCGGCCCGGTGCAGATCGGCAATTTCAGTTTGGGCATACACTTCCTGGCCCTGACTAGCCTGCTCACATTGCTGGGCGCGAATATCGTCGGGTTCGGCCTGCTGGCACGCCTGATCAACGCCAGGCGCAATCCGATCAGGGCAAACTCGGCTTTTGGCCGGCTGTTATCCTGGTTCAGTCTGGAACGCGGCCTGATCATCGGCGGTGCGTTCGCTTTCGTGGGTTTGTCCATCGATCTCTGGTTGTTGATTGAGTGGATAGCCAAAGGTTTCGGGGATATGGCAGGCACGGTTCATCTTGCGTTTGTGGCCACCACAATCATGCTGCTGGGCGTGAATGCGGCTTTTGCCTCATTCCTGTTCAACATGCTGTGCGATGAGCACCCCAAGTAATGGAAATGGCT
>CAZLOC010000779.1:0-1580 GCA_964560935.1 uncultured Anaerolineaceae bacterium
ATCAAATCATCCATGCTCCAAACCTGATCCGTACTTACCGCCAGCTGGGCTTGGCCGGACTTCTTCGAAGCCACCCACTGGCGATATTCCTCTTCCGACACCGCATGCACCACGATGGGCATGAATGCGTGCTCCTTGCCGCACAATTCGGCGCGCTGGCCGCGATAAATGCCGGGCTTGTCGATCGTTGCCCAGAACTCACGCAGGAACCCCGGCACCGCATCGCGCTTGACTCCGAAGGCAGGCACCCACCAACTGTGAATCACATCGTTGGACGTCGTAATGAAACGGATTTTTTTCCCGACCGGCAGCACCATCGGGTTATCCACTTCCAGCAAATAGTGTTCGCCCTTGGGATCAACGTTGAGAACCTGTGTGCGGGGCGTTGTCAGACGGCTGGTGAACTTGATCCCTTCTTCGGGATATTCATACTCCCAGAGCCATTGGCTGCCGGTCACCTTCACCACCATGTCGGCATCGGTCTTGGTGTCTTCGTACATCAGGATGGCGTGATAGGCCGGAATACCGAACACCACATAGTCAATGAACAATAAGGCGGCAAAAGGCACCATGACCCAAACCCATTGCTTCCGGCTTTTCGGCGCAACAAAATCGGCTGCCTGATGGCCGACGCTCTTGCGGTGTTTCCACATGGAATACAACATGATGCCCAGCACAGACAGGAAGATCACCGAAATGATCAGCATAAACAGGTTATGCACCTTCAGCGTTTCATGTGCGATCGGCGTCACGGCCTCCGGGAAGTTCCATGCGTAATTCGCTTGCGCAACTGCAGAGCCCAAAGCCGTTGCCACACCCAGCCCGATCTTGATCAATCCCCTCATCACTCCCCCTTATGTTCTGCGTATTGTGTTAGAACTTGCCGATCGGACGCCAGGCTCAACGGCTGGCGACTTGCTGTTCGTCGAGTTGAAAATCGGCGGCAGCGTGATGCTCGATAATGGTCTTGGTTGCGGGATAGGCCATCGCCATCAGAATAATGAACGGAATCACCGTCCAAACGACTTCGACCATGGTGTTTTCGTGAAAATGCGCGCCTTGGTGGCCGGCCGATTGGCGGTGCTTAAATAACGAATAAAATATCGCGCCGAACACCGCGACAAAAACAGCCAAGCTCATCAGCATAATGAGATTGTTGAGCTGGAACATACCGGGTGCCATCAGGACCACCGGAGCTTGAAAGGCATAAGCGCATTCCGCAAGCCCTGGTGACTGCTCTCCAGCGCTGCACCCGCCACCCCGACCCGCCACATATCTTTCATCGCTCCCCCGTCCGTCTTTACCCGTTATGCTGTTGCCGCAGCCTGATTTTTAAGCCTGAAACTTGCTGCGTAACGTGGCCGCTAGTTGGAGCCGCTCTTCGTCGTTCAGATACAGCCCAATCTCCGTTGCTCGGCCATGCGAACTCACCCCAAGACGACAATTTCTGCCGGGCGTTCTGCAGTCGCACACCACGCGCGCCCATTTGCGATTCATTTCCCGCCGCTCGATGCGGCCGTCGGCATACCATTCCAGCACCACCAAGTCGCCTTCAATCGCGAGTGTTTCGTAATCTCCCC
>CAZLOC010000780.1:0-1566 GCA_964560935.1 uncultured Anaerolineaceae bacterium
CTTTTGGTGAAGTAATCCCGGAATGCGCCATTCGCCTCGAAATTTGCGGATCGCCTGTAATCACAGGGGTCTCACGCACTTCGGTGGCGTCTACTTCTTTCGTGAATTTCTGCAAGTGCTGCAATTCCGTAATTTCCTGGCTCACCAGCTTACCTACCCAAGGCGCAATCGCCGATACAGCTTATCGCAGATGATCCTGGCACTGGTATATCCCCTTGTGCTCGGCTTGGATCGCTTGGAGACCGCGTCATTCTTGCGTTCCAACGGCACCTTCCAATACCTGACCGGGCTGCAAAGCTTCCCCGATCCGCAGACGTTGCGCCGATTCTTGCTTCAGGCTCCTGACTCGTTTTTGCAGCAGATGCACCGCATGAATGATCGACTGCTGCAGACTTTCATTCATCTACCCGACCACCGATCCCGTTTGATCTTTGATCTCGACAGCAGCGTGGTCACTGTCTTCGGACGTCAGGAACGTGCCGAGGTCGGCTACAATCCCCGTTATCGCGGCAAACGTTCCTACAATCCGCTCCTGTGCATCGAGGCCAACTCTACTTATCTTTGGGATACCGAACTGCGTCCGGGGAACGCGGGCACATGGGATGGCAGCGTGGAATTGATGGCAACCTGCTTCCTCAATGTACCCCGCGACATCCGAGAGATTCGGGTGCGCGCCGATGCCGGTTTTGGTTTCCATCCAGTCTTGGAAATTCTCGAAGCTCGGGCCACTCACTACGCGGTCGTGGCCCGCCTGACCCAGGCGTTCAAGCGATTGCTGCCAGGCTTACGATATGAAGCGGTGAACCCGCAATGGGAGATGGCGGAGTTCGAATATCGTCCGCACGGTTGGCCGCAGGCCCGTCGTTTCGTAGTGGCGCGAAGATTCATCCCCGCTGACGAGCCGCAAAGCACGCTGTTCACCCTGGGGCGCTACGTGTACCGCGCCTGGGTAACCAACATGGATCTAACGCCCTCTGGGGTCTGGCACTACTACGACGGGCGTGCCGGCATGGAGCCTCGAATCTGCGAATTGCGCGAAGACTACGCCCTCCAGCAAAATCCCGACCGCGTCGTTTGCGGCCAACGCGTTGTACCTGGAAATCGTGCGGCTTGCCTACAACTTGGTCACTGCCTTCCAGCGGAATTGCCTGGAGGAATCCTGGCAGAGCTTGACGCTTCAAAAGCTGCGCTACAAACTGTTCTTGCTGCCAGGCGAACTGACTCGCCCGCAGAACCGCCCGGTTCTTCGCCTCCGTGAGTCGCCGCTCCTACGGGATCTGGCAGATGGCATTCTCCGGAAAGTCCACCGACTGAAGCCCATTCAGCTCTGAGATCGCAAGATTCACGCCGGATTCAGGTAATACGTGTTAAGTTATTGATTCAAAAAGGAAAACTATGGCGGTGAGAGTGGGATTCGAACCCAAAGGTCCCATTGAAAACACACAACTTATTGATTCTAAAAGCTCATAAAACGCATAGAACGCAAGAAACGCTAGTCTCATTACGATCCTATTACGATCGGGCATCCCTCATGGCCTCGGTTGGAGCATATGGCGCGGAGGTCCA
>CAZLOC010000781.1:0-1566 GCA_964560935.1 uncultured Anaerolineaceae bacterium
TACCTGCCTGCCCGGTGACGGCATCGCAAAGCGGACCACTGAGCCGTTCGAGAATGGCAGTTTGCAGTAAAAAGCAGGAGTGGCTAAAAGGATGGGTTAGAATCAAGATATGAAAAGATGCCCACATTGCCATGAAACAACCCGTCAAAACAAAGTTGGGAAGACAAAAGCGGGGTCACAACGGTATCAGTGTATGTATTGCAATCGCAAGTACACGCCAGACCGCAAGCCGCAAGGGTATCCTGCCAGTCTGCGAAAACAAGCCTCAGAAATGTACGTGGATGGCAGCAACCTTCGGCGGATTGCTCGTCGCCTGAAAGTCCATCATCGAACGGTATCCCTTTGGGTGAAAGATCAGGCGGAAGCCTTACCTGCCACTCCGCTGCCCGAGGAAGTAAAGGAGGCAGAAATGGACGAGTTGTTCACCTTCATCGGAGATAAAAAAACAGAATCTACATTCTGACCGTTGTAGACCGCAAAACACGCTGTATTTTGGGCTGGGCGGTGGTCTGGGTGCGAACCCAGGCAGCAATCCAACTAATGATCGACGATGCGCCGAAGGCAAAATGGTATTACAGTGACGGGTTCGATGCTTACCAATGGCTCTGGTATCACTTTGGCAGGTATGAAGTTTCCGCGGGCAAATCGGAAACGTACTCCGTTGAAGGAGACAATGCAGAATTGCGTCATTATCTGGCGCGCCTCGCTCGCAAATCACGTTGCTTTTCTCGTTGCCCCTATGCACTTGAATGTGCCCTGCGCCTATTTGTTTATTGTTTCAACAGCCGGCAACTTTACAAACAACGCTTCCCAAATTATCCTGCTCACGTTATGGACTTCGTTAACCCACTACTTTAGCCACTCCCGCGCTGTCAAAGTCTTGAGAAGTTGTATAATCTTAATAAGGTTCTGGTGGATCGTCGCTTTATAGTTTGATAACTCCCAGCAAAAGGCACACTGTCAAAATTTCGTAAAGAAACCGTTGAGGCGCGTATGGTTAATCAGACCGAGCCGACAGGGAAAAGGGGGAAGACAGCAACCACAAAGCCTCCCCGAGGGAAAAAAGCCCCGGCTGTAGATCGCCAATTAAAAATCCAAATGGCGCTGTATGAGATTGCGGATGCCGCCAGCGCGGTCACAGACATGCAGTCATTCTACAGGAAGCTGCACGAGATTGTGGGGAAATTGATGCATGCCAAAAGTTTTTATGTCACGTTATACGATTCTGCTACCGGTATATTGAGTTCGCCCTATTTTGCCGACGAAGCCGGAGATGAGCCGCCTCCACCCACCAGGATCGATGGGACTAACAAATCGCTCAGGGCACCTGTTTTACTCAAGAAAAAGACCCTTCACGTTTCAGCGACCGAGATCGAGGCAGGCAGACGTCGCGGCAGGTTCGAGCCAATGGGAACATCTGCAGAAGATTGGATCGGTGTGCCGCTCAAAATGGACGGAGAGGTAATTGGCTCGCTGACCGTTCAAAGCTATGAAAAGGGTGTTCGCTATGAAGAGCAGGAGGTCCGGTTCCAGTCGGCGGCGGAGTTCGCGGATGCCATCCGGAGC
>CAZLOC010000782.1:0-1566 GCA_964560935.1 uncultured Anaerolineaceae bacterium
CGCGAGTCGCCATGACAACTGATCGCCACTCCGTTTGTCCATCGAAGGATGCCCGTCTACCAGAAATCAATCGGGGCAGAACCGGCAATAGGGGTTTGTAGGCGAGCCGATCTTGGGTTCTTCGACTTTCGGGCCTGCTTCGGTCTCTGCTGCCTTGGCTTGCTCCAAATCGGCTTCGGCTTTGGTTACCGGATCAGCCTCATCCTCGATTGGTGGCTTTACAGGCTCAGGCTTGGCCAGCGGTTCGGGATAAGGCAACCTGCCCCCGAATTCCGTATAGCGGCGCTGCAATGCCTTGACCCCTGGATTATGGCGCAGCCCCTCAGTCACAATTTCCAGGGCTTTGCCGCGTTGTGACAACTTGCTCGCATATACGTCAGCCAGTTCGCTGTAGGCTTTAACGTACTTCGGATCCAGGCTGATTGTTTTAATAAAGTCCCCTACGGCCTCGCCATTTCGCGAAAGTAGCTTATAGGTAGTCCCTCTATAAAAATAAATTTCCGGCATCAACTTGAAATCTGGCTTGAGGTGACCGACTGAATAGTTGAAGTCATCAAGTGCGTTCTGCAGGAGTACCTTTCTTTCACGCGGAGAAGTGCTCTTGTAATAACGGTTCAGTTTGTCGATGCCATAACAGGTATGGTTATTCCAACCAATATCTGGTCCCAATATTGACCTCCAATACGCAACATCTTGGCAATAGGGAGGCAATAATGTTCTCTCCCTCTCGGGTGACCCGTCTGGCTCGGCGGCCATGATTGGCATCGACCACGAAAACAACAAAAGTGCAAACTTGAAAGTCTTTCTAATCATCCCTGCTGTTCCTCGATTACCCTGGATGTCACCTCTACCACCCGATCCCAGGAAAACTGTGCGTGAGCCCTATCGTAAGCCTTTTGCCCTAACTGCCTTGCAAGACCCACATCGTTCAATACTTTCTTTAAAGCGCCGACTATCTCTTCTAAGTGGCGGCCATCCACTCTAAACCCGGTAAGTCCATCAATTACTGCAGAACTTGTACCACCGGCTATGCCAGATACGCTGGGCTTGCTGCAAGCGGCAGCTTCGATGAACACCATGCCGAAACCTTCATTGTCGCCATTGATTTCGCGGTTTGGCATGGCAAACACATCACATGCATTCATCCAACGGGGCAGTTCATGACTGGGTACTGCCCCGATCATGTGAGTAATTCCCCGCAAGTTTTGTTCCTGGATGAGTCCAGCGAGATAGTCCCAGTCTTCACCGATCCCGGCAAGCACGTAGTGAACATTCATACCGTCCTTGTGCAATCGTGCGATAGCGCGGATGACCTGGTCGAAACCCTTACGGCGCGACAGGCGGCCGACTGAAAACACCAGCTTTGCATCGGACGGTATGTCCAAGCTTTCTCGCAAACCTGCCGTGTCCAAACCCGGCCTGAATACCGTTACATCCACCCCGGGGTAGATGAGCCTGATCCGGCCCTTGGCCACACCCATTTTCAGCAAGGTGTCACGAGTGTTTTCACTGTTGGCGATGACGAGGTCTGCGTGGTGCAGAGCGAAACGCATCGCCTTGTATTTA
>CAZLOC010000783.1:0-1551 GCA_964560935.1 uncultured Anaerolineaceae bacterium
TTCATATACGGGCGTTGCGAGCGGTCGCGTCCGAGGTGTCCAGGCACGATCCCCTGCTGACCGATGTTGTTGCTGATTTGGATGCCGTCGTTTCCCATGCAGTACAGGTAGGAGCAATGCGGAATGCTGGGGAAGTTCTCCGCGAGAATCGCATCCAGCGCGTCGCAATCGCCCCATGCCGAAGCGCAACGCTCGGCCAGTTGCCCCATCGGCTCGCGCAGAATGCGCGCCAACTCTTCCCGTTGCAGGTAGATGCTGTCTTTCCACGAAGCTTTCATAAAATTCCATCTTGCAGGCTTGAACGAACAGTCCACGCTTCGATGCGCGCGGCGATGATGCCCATGCGAAAGGGCAGTGAACTGGATAAAGGCGGTTCGTATTGGTTCAAGCGGCACGCGGGCGCGCAGGCATTACTGAAGCCAATCAGAAGCCAATCAGGGGACAGACCACGGTTTTGCAAGGCACCGAAAGATCCCGTCACGCAAAACCGTGGTCAGTCCCCTATTGTTCATTGCTCTGTGCAAACAAATATCGGGACTTGCTGCCTTTAGCCCGATACATTGCCTGGTCCGCGCTTTTGATCAAGGCCTTCGCCGTGGTGCCGTCTTTCGGAAAGATCGAAATGCCTATGCTTGCGCTAATGCTTGGGTTGATGGTGTGATCACCGACACTGATGTCACACGGCGTTTGAATCGACACGATCAGCTTGTCGGCAATGGCCGTAAGGTCTTGCTCGCTTTTGACCTCCGTGAGCAAGTACAGGAACTCGTCTCCACCATGACGGCTAACCGTGTCGTCGTCGCGTGTACTTTCCGTGAGCCTTGCCGCAATCGTCTTCAAGACGCTATCACCTGCGTCGTGCCCATATGAATCGTTGATTTTCTTGAAACCATCCAGGTCAATGAACATTACGGCCAAACTCCAGTTGTGCCGTTTAGCCTGCGCCAAACCATGCTCCAACCGATCATTGAACAACGCGCGATTGGGCAGACCGGTCAAGGAGTCATGAACTGAGGCGTAGCGAGACGCTTCTTCCCTTTCCGTAACTGCCACCAATTGAACTTCAAGTGCATGTCGCTCATGGACCTCGTCCTTCAAAGCCGCATTTACGATCGTCAGTTTACCGGCCGCATCCTGCACGATGTCTTCGACGGTTTCAGTTTTTTCGAGGGCTTTTTCGACGCCGGGCGGCGGCTGCCGAACCTCGAGCTCCTGCTTGAGAGCCGCATTGACCGAAGACAGCTCCTGGGCGGCTTCATCCACCAGGCCCTTGACCTCCTTGGTTTGACCCAGCACTTTGCTCAGCGCCTTGACGGGCTTGTCGCTATCCTGCGGATTCGTGTCTGGACTGGTTTTCATGGGTAGGCATTGGCGTAAATTGTTGATGGCACGGATACCCAGCCAGAAAATTCGGCATCGGGTTTTGGCATGTCCATGATTTTGGGGTCGAGTCTTGCAATGCAATACCTTAATGCAAGACCTGCCCCCCGTCGTTCTTTGTCCCTGATGCTTGTTCAGTCTGTCTCAAATCACTTTGTTTGACACACAAAC
>CAZLOC010000784.1:0-1549 GCA_964560935.1 uncultured Anaerolineaceae bacterium
TTGTTCTGCCGGCGCCGTGGATTTTACCCAGCAACCCGAACCCTTTGAGATCGAGACCACGACGATCGTCATGGCAACGGGTTTTGAATTAACGCCTTTGAACGCCAAGAAGGAATATGGCGGCGGCATCTTGCGCAATGTGATTGACCCGCTGATGATGGAGCGTTTTCTGGCTCCCAGCGGCCCCTATGGTCGCGTCCTGCGTCCTGGTGACGGCAAGGAGCCGACTTCCATCGCTTATGTCCAATGTGCCGGTTCACGCGACCAAACCCTGGGCGTGGAATACTGTTCCCGAATCTGCTGCATGTACGCGATCAAACAGGCCATGCTGCTGTCGGGTGCGCTGCCGCTGGCCGACATCACCATCTACTACATGGACATTCGCACCTTTGGCAAGGGATATGAGCAGTTCTATCAAAATGCCCAGGCGATGGGTGTGGAATTCATACGTGGGAAAGTGGCTTCCGTCCGTCAGGATGATGACCAGAACCCGGTAGTTAAGGTAGAGTTGACCGAGGAGGGTCGCATCATTGAGCGCACCCATGACCTGGTTGTGCTCTCCTTGGGTATGCTCCCGTCATTTGAGTCAAATGGTGTCTTGCATCTTCCGTTAGGGAGTGATGGATTTATCGATACCCCTGCGCCTAACACTGACCCGTGTGCCACGGCGCGTCCGGGTATCTTTGTGACCGGCACTGCCATGGGGCCGATGGATATCGTTGACAGCATTGTTACCGCCAGTTCGGCCGCTTCTGCTGCATCAGCCTACATTCGCGAAAACCAGAAAGAGGCGGTCTATGCCTGAGAAGAATGAAGTCTCTCAAAACCCATCTACACCCGAGGCGGAAAAAGTGCGTGTTGGTGTCTATACCTGTTACTGTGGCGGCAATATCAGCCATGTAGTGCAGTGCGAACGCGTTGCGAAAACCGTCTCCAAACTGGATGATGTTGTCGTCTCACGCACCGACCTGTCCTTCTGTTCGGATGCCGGACAAGCGATCATCGAAAAAGACATTAAAGAGCTTGGTGTCAATCGGGTGGTGATCGGCGCTTGCGCCCCTTCGCTGCATGAGCAAACTTTTCGTGGTACAGTCACGCGAGCTGGTTTGAATCCCTTCCTGTATCACCATGTTGGCATCCGCGAGCAGGATAGCTGGGTACACTCCAACGATCATCCTGGCGCCACCGAAAAGGCTGTCCACCTGATGGCAGCCGGGATAGCCAAAGCTCGTCTGCTGACGCCACTCGACCCCATCCGATTGGGTGCAGAACGCCATGCCCTGGTCATCGGTGGAGGAGTGGCTGGACTGCGTGCGGCATTGGATATTGCCCGACAGGGGATTCGGGTCACGCTGCTGGAAAAAACACCTTTCCTGGGCGGGCGCATGGCTCAATTGGAATGCCTCTTCCCGACTAGCGAGAAGGCGCGCGCGCTGGTAAGTGAGCTGATCAAACGGGTAGTGGCACACCCGAATATCACAATCTTTACCCAGGCCAAGGTAACTGGCGTCAGCGGTTTCGTTGGCAACTACGAGATCCAGGTGCACCA
>CAZLOC010000785.1:0-1548 GCA_964560935.1 uncultured Anaerolineaceae bacterium
GATCATTGAGCAGGGCCCGGTTCGGCAGCCCGGTGAGCGGGTCGAAATGCGCCAGTTGCTGGATCCGCGCCTGGGCCTCCTTGTGCTGGGTAATGTCGCTTGAAATACCGATGTAGTGGGCGACCTCCCCTTTTGCATCGAGCACCCGGATGATCGAGAGCAATTCCGGATACAGGCCGCCGTCCTTGCGGCGGTTCCATACTTCGCCCTGCCAGCGTCCCTGTGTGACGAGGGCTTCCCACATCGCGCGGTAGTACGCCTGGTCATGGCGCCCGGATGCCAGCATGCGCGGGCTCTGCCCCAGCGCATCGGCCTCGCTGTAGCCGGTGATGGCGGTGAACGCCTGGTTGACCATGATGATATTGAGTTGGGCATCGGTGATGATGATCCCTTCGCCGCTCTGCTCGAACACCTTGGCAGCAAGGCGGAGTTGCGCCTCGGCCCGCTTGCGTTCCGAGATGTCGACGAACGTGGCGATCGCGCCGACCACGACGCCCTCGGTGACGATGGGGTTGGACCAATACTCGACCGGGATCGCCACACCATCCTTGCGCCAGAACACCTCGTCGGACACGTTGATTGCCTGATTGGCCAGGTAAGCGCGATGCATTTTGCAATCGCTTTCCGGATAGGGGGTGCCATCGACATACGAATGGTGAAGCAGCGCGTGGGAACTCTTGCCCAGCACCTCTTTTTCATCCTGGTAGCCCAGTATTTTCAGGAAGGCTCGGTTGACGAAGGTACAGTTGCCGTCGAAGTCCATGCCATAGGCCGCTTCCGCCATTGAGTCGAGCAGGAGATGCAGGTTCTCGCGGGAATCGCGCAAGGCCTGCTCTGCCCGCTTGCGCTCGGTGATGTCCTCCCCCGAAGCGAGCACACCATTGATCCTGCCCGCTGCGTCCCGCAAGACCGCGTTATGCCACGCCACGACACGTTCCTCGCCGCTGCGGGTCAATATGGAATTTTCCATGTACTCGACGGGCGCGATGTTGCCCTTCATCATCTGGATGACATTTTTCCTGACGTCTTTTCGTATGCGCTCGGGCAGAAACTGGTCGATCCAGTCTTTGCCCAGAATATCCGCCTCCGAAGCGCCCAGCATTTCACAGCCCTTGCGGTTGACGAGTTGCACCCGGCCTTCCGCATCCAGTGCAACCAGCATCACGCCGACGATATTCAGGTATTGCTGCGTCTGCTGCTGGGATTGCTGAAGCGCGCGTTCCGCCTCGGCACGCGTGGTGATGTCACGGGCGATGCCCAGCACGCCGATGGTTTTTCCCTCTTCATCGAGCATGGGCGTCTTGATCGTTTCCAATAGCCGTCGCTTGCCGTCACAGGCGAAGGTCAGCCATTCTTCATTGATGCTGGGTTTACCGGCCGCCATCGCCTTGCGGTCGTGTTCGCGGAAAAAATCCGCCTGCTCCCGCTCGACAAAGTCATAGTCGGTTTTGCCGACGATTTCCGCCTCGCTGGCGCCGAAGAAGCGTTCGAACATCGGATTGCAGTTCAGGAAGACCCCATCCGCATCCTTCAGCCAGACCGGATCGG
>CAZLOC010000786.1:0-1534 GCA_964560935.1 uncultured Anaerolineaceae bacterium
CCATTGCTGTGCCCCTCATGTTGGCGCGGGGGGTGCGCGCGGCATTGGTGTGCGAAGTGCCCGGCGCCAAGCCGAGTAGGTGTCAATGCCCCGTCAGCGACCGAACCGGAACAGGTGGGCATCGGGATTCTCCTTGCCTAGAAGTACGCCTGGCGGATAATGCGTGTGCCTTCGACGGCTTACGCCGGGACATGCCTCGCGGATCAAAGGGGCTTCCGTGATGCAGTCACCGATCACACCCCGTTCCTATGCCCGCTTCTCCAAATGCCAACCCCCATCGTCCCCTTTAAGCTCGAGCACCAGGTCATGATGCGTCTCGAGAATCACCCTGTGACCGATACTGATGAAATTGGGCGTCAGGTCACGTACCAGCCTGTACAGGTACGCTTCGGTGGCTGCATCAACCGCGGTGGTCGCCTCGTCCAGAAACACGAACGAGGGCTGTGCCAGAACCAGCCTGGCAAAGGCGATGCGCTGCTGCTCGCCGGTGGAAAGCGCATTGGTCCAATCCAGCGTGGCGCCCAGGCCGCCCACGCGCTGCACCATGCCTTCCAGACCTACGCGACGCACGACGTCCTCGAGTTCATGATCATGCGCCCCTGGCCCCCTCTGCCCATACACCAGCAGGCTGCGCAGCGGCCCCAGCACCATGTAGGGCCGCTGGGCGATGTAAAACGCCTTGCGTGGGTCCGGGCCGGTGACCTCCCCTCTCCCGGCTACCCACAATCCGTTCAGTACACGCAGGATGGCGCTCTTGCCACTGCCGCTTGGACCGCAGATGAGCATTGACTTGCCGTCCAGCGAGAACGAAAGGTCCCGCACCAGCTGCCGGTGGCGGCGCGGCGTCATGATGGTGACGTGGTCGAAGGCCACCCGGTTGCCGCGCTCCAGGGCAATGCTCGGGGCGGAGGCCGGAGCCTCCAGGCTGCCGAGAATTTCCCCGAACGTCCCGAGACGGTTCACGACGGCGGCAAAGGAACTGATGCTTTGGAAGTTAAGCACAATGAGCGACAGGGCGTTCAGCACCACACCGAAAGCAAAACCGGCCTGGGTCACCTGACCGAATTCAATTCTCCCGTCAAAATACAGCGGCGCCACGATGACGGTCGGAACGATTGCAATCAAATAATTGTAGCCGGTGGTGAAGAAATTCAGGTTCCTGTTCCAGTTGATGATGCCCAGCAGGTTTCGGATCAACTCCTTGAGTCGCTGCCGGGCGCGGGTGAACTCCTTCTTCTCGCCGCGATACAGGGCGATGGATTCTGCATTATCTCGGACGTTGATCATTTTATAGCGATAATCGGCCTCTTTCTTCAACTGCGAAAAATTCAGCCCGATCAGCGGCCGGCCCAAGTAGTAGGTCATGACCGAGCCGAGAATCGCATACAGCATGGCCGCCAGCGGCAGATACGCGGAGATGGACCACAGAATATGGACGAACAAAGCCAGGTTGATCAGCGAATTGAAGATGATGAGAACGAATGAGAGCGTCTGGCTGCAAAAGGACCGTATGTCCTCAGCCATGCGCTGGTCG
>CAZLOC010000787.1:0-1533 GCA_964560935.1 uncultured Anaerolineaceae bacterium
CTCGTCAGGACGGCCGTCAGCAATAAGGTCAGTGTTGGCTGCCCTTCGGAAAGGTTATCCGGAGGGCAGCCCACAATGCCATGGAAACCTGCGATAAAATTCCGATCATTCCGCAAATCTGGCTTGTCGGCGTTGGCAAGACAACCTCGGCATCTATCGGCAAAATCACACCTGCTGTGAATAGTTCAATACCACCACTCCTGTCGATTGGCATTCGTCCCATTTAACCCGGCAAGTGATTTTCATGAAAGAACGACTGGTCGGCTTCCTTCTCATGACTGCTATTGTGCCCATGGCCGTGTTGGGTTACCTGCTATTGGTTTATGTCGGCTTCTTTGGCAAGAGCGTACGTGGGCGTGCCGGTGTCAGGGCGCTGGATCATTTTGTGAATGCGACCCTTTTCAACGGTATTGCCTGGGAGTCCCTCTCATCCCACGCCTGGCGCATGCGGCATAAGCGATGGGCGAAGGTGGTCATCAGGCTCACCGACGGGCTACAAAGCGGACATTGCCAAAAGGCCAACAAGCGGGAACAGCCTATAGTCGATCTGGTGACCCAGAAAGGCTTGGACAAGCAGTCGATCTGGTAAACCGGACATGCCCTTTATCCCGCCTTATCCCAAGCCGCACACAAGCAAGAGTTCGTTTTTGTTGCGCTTTGTGCGCGGCTGGAAATCCTGGCTGGATGTGCTGTTCGAGCGCAGCTATCGCATGAAAATGGGGCACTATCGACAGCCGGGCCTGGATGTCTATATGGTGAACGAGCCAAGCTGGGTCAACCGGATTCTGGTCAAGCAGGCGAAGTCTTACCCCAAGCATCAGCTCATGCACAAAATGCTGGAGCCTCTGTTGGGCGAGAGCATTTTCACCACCAACGGAGAAGTTTGGGAAAGGCAGCGACGCTTGGTGGACCAGGCTTTCGAGCAGGCACGTTTAAAGCTCGTGTTTCCCAAAATGGTCGATTGCGTGAACGACATGTTCGGTCGGCTGGACCCCCAGGCAGACGGGCGCAAACTCGAGATCGATCCGGAAGCCACGCATGTGACAGCCGACATCATTTTTCGGACCATCCTGTCCAGGCCCATAGGGGATCGCGAGGCACGTGAAATCTTCGATGCCTTCATGGAGTTCCAGCATCATGCGCAACGCGCCATGATGCTGATGATGTACAAATTGCCCGCCTATTTTGCGCGCCGGGCCAGCCGTCGGTCGGCGAACAGAATTCGCAGCATTCTGTCTGCCATGGTTGCCGAGCGTTACAACGCCGCAGCCGATGCCACGCCCCAGGAGGATATTCTGGCCAGCCTGATGCAGGCGCGCGATCCGGTAAAAGGCGACCAGTTCACCTACGAAGAGGCGGTGGACCAGATTTGCATGCTGTTTCTGGCGGGCCACGAGACGTCGGCCAGTGCCTTGGCATGGTCGCTTTATCTGCTTTCGCACAGTCCGGACACGCAGCAAAAAATACGTGAAGAAGTCGCCGCCGTCGCGGCTGAGCGGGATATCGATTATTCCGACATCAAAAAGCTCAAGG
>CAZLOC010000788.1:0-1521 GCA_964560935.1 uncultured Anaerolineaceae bacterium
AGCATGCCCAGCGCCCCGATCACGACCGCCAGGATCACCATGCCGATCACCACGTAGAACTCGGTCTTGAAGTGGTCCGGGAAGAAGGGAACGCTGTCTTTTTCTTGTTCAGGATGTGTTGTTGCCATAGTTTTCTCCTGGACACGGATTTCGCGGAAAGTGCACGGATTCTTTTCGATTTTTACGGATGGTTTTTCCGTGCCAATTTAATTTTTTCCGTAAATTCCGTGTATTCCGTGTCCCAAAAAATCTCCTAAAGCGGCCGCTGGACGCCCAGCTTGCGGATCATCATGAAGTGCGCCAGCATGAATCCGACCGTAAGCAGCGGCGTGACGATGATGTGCAGGCCGTAGAAGCGTCCCAGCGTAGCCTCGCTGACATCCCAGCCCACGCGTAACAGCACCAGAACCAGGTCCCCGATGGCGGGCACGCTGCCGGCGATGTCGGTGCCGACGGTGGTGGCCCAGTAGGCGCGCTGGTCCCAGGGCAGCAGGTAGCCCGTGAAGCCAAAGACCAGGGTCAGGATGAGCAGCAGTACGCCGCTGATCCAGTTCAGCTCGCGCGGGTTCTTGTAGGCGCCCATGATGAACACGCGCAGCATGTGCGCGATGGCCATGACGATCATGCCGTTGGCCGCCCAGTGATGGATCATGCGGATGGCCGCCCCAAAGCGGACTTCGTTCTCGATGAAGATGATGCTGTTGTAAGCCTCGGCAGCGGAGGGCTTGTAGTAGAAAGCCAGCATGATGCCGGTGAGGCCCTGCACCACGAACAGGAAGGCCGTGATGCCGCCCAGGCAGTACCACCATTTCATCGCGAACCTGGGGACGGGCTTGGCGGCCAGCTTCGAAAGCAGGGGGGAAAGCTCGTAGCGCTCGTCCACCCACTCGACGGCGCGGTTGACCAGCGGCTTGTAGGGCCTGCGCCCCGTCCAGACGCTGGCGGAGCGGTATACGCCGAAGGCAAAGACCATCCCGAACGTGCCGAAGACCATCCAGCGCGCGAACGGCGTCCACACGTTCTTGTTCTCGCCGGCGATGTGACAGTGCAGGCAGGTATCCTGGCCAACCGGCGGGGGCGGAGATAACGAAACAGCCCCGCTCTCCACGCCGGATAGTACCACTTCGAGCGTGGACGCGGAGGCTGTAGCACCGTGCAGGCCAAATCCCGCCGTCACGAGCAACACCGCTCCCGAGAGGATCAGCGCCAGGCGCAGGGCCTTGCGTTGGTTAAAATTCATAGGCCACCTCCATGATAGGCGAATAGGTACCTTCATCTTACAGGGTTGGAGGCAGCCTGAAATCAAGCCCAGGCCTGAAATACCCTAGGGTTAAGACCTTAATTATGACTAATCCATTACCTACCTACCGTTCGGTAGGGAGTTTTTTTCTTTAATTCGATATTTTGCAAAAAAATGAAATTGCCATTGCCAAAACCGCCGCACCTCGTTATAATACTGACCTGCCCGGGCGGTTAGCTCAGCTGGTTAGAGCGTTGCGTTGACATCGCAAAGGTCGTTGG
>CAZLOC010000789.1:0-1516 GCA_964560935.1 uncultured Anaerolineaceae bacterium
CGAGCCGCGAAAGACCGCTTCGGGTCGGGTGCCGTCCTTCGCTGCTGACGAAAGCAATGGTATGGACTCCACCTCACCTAAGCGGCATCTGAGTGCCAAACTGGAGTTGTTGTAAACCAGTTAAACGTGAGAGGAGCCCACCATGAAGATTATTCGAGTTGGCGTAGATCTGGCAAAAAATGTATTTCAGGTTCATGGCGTTGATCGCAATGAGAAGCCTGTGTGGAAACGCAAGTTGAAGCGTGACGAGTGGATCAAGGTTTTACTTGAGAAGATCGAGCCAGGTTGCGAGATCGGGATGGAAGCTTGTGGTGGTGCACACCACTGGGCAAGGAAGCTGGAGGCACTTGGATACACGGTCAAATTAATTGCACCCCAGTTCGTCAAGCCGTATGTGAAGAGCAACAAGAACGATGCCAAGGATGCAGAAGCGATCTGTGAAGCGATGAGCCGACCGAACATGCGCTTCGTGTCGATCAAATCTGTTGAGCAGCAGGATGTGCAGGCAGTCCACCGAGTCCGAGCTGGCTTGATGGAGCAACGTATCGCCAAGGCGAATCAGATACGCGGACTGGTTTCTGAATATGGCCTGGTCGCACCGATACAAGTTTCGCACCTGCGTGCAGCGATACCGGAATGGCTGGAAGACGCGGAGAACGGATTGACCAGCCGATTTCGTCGGCTACTGAATGGCCTATGGTCTGACTTGCAATCGTTGGATCTGCGGCTGAAGGAAATGGATCGGGAGATTGCGGAAATTGCAGCAGCGAATCCGGTAGCACAGAGACTGCAACAGCTTCGCGGTGTTGGCCCGATGGTAGCGACAGCTTTGCTTGCCACAGTCGGTGATGCGTCGCAGTTCAAAAAAATGGTCGGCAGATGGCCGTTTCTTTTGGATTGACGCCAAAGCAGAGCAGCTCGGGGGGTAAAGAAAAGTTGCTGGGCATCAGCAAGCGCGGTGATCCTTATGTCAGGAGCCTCCTGGTGCATGGCGCACGATCTGTAATCAAATTAGCCAAGGGCAAAGATGACCGCTTGAGCCAGTGGGTGATGCGAATCGCCAATGCCCACCATTCCAATGTTGCTGTGGTTGCCATGGCAAACAAGACGGCACGAATCGCATGGGCGATGATACGGAAGGGATCGGATTACCAACCAGAACTTGCAGCAGGCTAAGAAGTAACGTTGAGGAAGTAACCGAGCGAAAAGGAGCATACCAACTACGATTGCAGAGTAAGCCGCTAGATGGCCAACAGGTCGAACCGGCGCCAGAAGAACCCGTGAATGGCCGAGGGCATAAAGCCCGAGAAAGCAATTGGGAGTTGGCGCGCGAATTTCCATCAGGGTCCAGCATCTCAAACCGGGGTGCAGTAGTTAGAGACCGGATATACGTGAGCAGTCGAACCTACCAGTCAAAAACGGATTACTTGCAAACGAGGTGGAGTCCATATGCATTCGGCAGCGTACTCCCTAAACGTCGGCAACCTGCGCGACACCGGTCATTCAGCTGAGGCGA